>JBBQYZ010000672.1:0-2480 GCA_038208205.1 Gemmatimonadales bacterium
CAGTAGGTGCCGGGATCGGGCGCCACGCGGTTGCGGAGCACACTGATCGCACCCTGTGACGCCAGGCCGTAGCGCACGAAGCGCTCGTGGCAGGCGAAGCCCTGCGGATCGAGTCCCATCGGGGAGCTCTTCGTGCAGACATCATGATCGAGGATGTAGGCCTGCAAGGCATTGGGCACATATGCACCCTCGTGCGGCGTGTCGATGCTGACGTACGCCTTGACCTCGCTCTGTCTCGCGCTCGGCGTCATCCCCGCCAACGCCTTGCGCGCGATCAGCCCGCCGGCGCTAAATCCCGTGAGCAGGTAGGGCCGAGATCCGGAGTAGTTGAGGATGTAGGAATGCAGCGTGCTGCGATATGCGTCGCCCAGCTGCCAGAAGGTCTTTTCGCTGGTTGCCACGCTCTGCTTGCGAACGCTGACGACCCAGACGTCATAGCCCTTGGCGGCTGCCGCGGTGATGAACGTGCCGAGCAGCGGCGGGCGTGTCTTGCTGACGTACGGCTGAACGAGCGCTCCGGCGATGCAGAGCGGGAGCTTGACCACCGTGGTGAACGGGTAGCGGTAGTTCCACACCGAATAGTCGTCCGCCGGATCGAAGCCCTCGACGAGCACGATCGGCTTGTCGTACGCACCGTTCTGATAGAGCTGCGCATCGAAGTCGGCCGTCCGTTTCGTCGGAGTGGGGCTCGGACAGTCTTGACTACAACTCGTGTAGTCCTCTCCGGAATCGCACACGCCGTTCATGCAATAGGCCCCTTGGGGCGTGGAGCCGTTGCAGGTGACCGTTGACGCCTGCTCGATCGTGCCCGTCGCGCCATCGAGCGGCGCGTCATCGGCCGCGCACGCCGCGAGCAACCCGAAGAAGACGATGTGTGCCGCCGTGTTGCCCGTCATCGATCCATCATCGCGGCGTCGGGCTTTCTGACCGAGGCATCTCTGGTCACATCGGGTCACGTCGGATGGAATCGTCGGATAAGATGACTGGATGGGGTCGCGATCGCCGGCGCTCTTCGTGGGCCGTGAGGTCGAGCTCGCCAGCCTCGCCGAGCACATGGCGCAGCTGCGGCTGGCGCTCGTGTACGGAGTCGGCGGCGTGGGCAAGACGTCGTTCGCGCTGCGCGCAGCTGAGGGGCTCGCCGAGCGCCACGGCGCGCGCGTGGTGCTACACGCGTGCCAGCCCGGCGACAGCATCGGCGGAATCGCGCAGGTCACCCTGGCGAAGCTCGGGACGCCGATCACCGGCGCGACCGCGCTCGCGACGCTGATCGCGCACCCCACGCCGGTGGTGCTGATCCTGGACGACCTGCATCGCGTGGCCGAGCCGGCGCTGTTCGAGGCGGTGGTGCATCTCGCGCTGCGCCGCGGCAGTAACTTGTGGCTGTGCGCCACGTCGCGCGAGGCGCTGCCGATCGAGCCGAGCGTGGTCGATCACCTGGTGGTCCGGCTGCGCGGCCTCCCACCCCAAGACGCGCGCACGCTGTGGGACGCGCTGGTCGACCTCTACGGCGCGCCGGGGTCCGTCCTCCCGACAGGCAACGATCTGTTGCCGCTCTCCCTCAAGCAGGCGTTCTCCGGATCGGGCCAGGCGAGCGATCCGCTCCGGCTGGCCGCGCTGGATGCGCTCGACGCGAGTCTGCTCGCCGAGCTGTGCGCACATCGCCGGCCGGTGCCGCACGAGGCGCTCGCCGCGGAGCGCGATCCGATAGAGGTGGCGGAGGCGCTCGCCCGGTTGCGGCGTCGCTTCCTGATCGAGCCGTCGGAGCACGGCCGGCTGCAGGTGCACGACCTGGTGCGCGACGCGGTGCTCGCCTCGCCGCTCGCACCGGGCATCCACGAGCACGGCCGCTGTTCGCGCTGGGCGCGCGCGCAGCCACCCGGCGTCGATCGCGATCTCGATCTCGCGTATCACGCTCTGCGCGCTGGCGACGATCCGAGCGCGATCGCGATCCTCGAAGATCACGCCTCGATCCTGCGACGCGTATTTCCGCTCTCGGCACGCACCGAGCACGAGCTCCTCGATGCCATCGCGCAGCTTTCGGCGCGACACGAGCTGTCCCTGCCGGTGCGGCTGTTGCGCGAGCGCATCCACGCGCGCCAGAACGGCGCGGCGCACGTGCGCGAGTCCTTGTCGAGGATCGCCGCCGAACATCCCGGAGATCCGCTGGTCGACTCCGAGCGGGGCCAAGTGGCGGCGATGGCAGGCGATCTGCGAGAGGCGGTCACGCTGCTCGGACGCGCCGCGGATTCCACTGCGCTCGATCCGATCACGCGCACGCTGTCGGTCGCACTCCTCGCAGATGCCTACCGCTCGCTCGGTGATCCCGCGGGGATGCTCGCGGTGTTCGATCGGTACCGCGACTTGCTGGCGTTCGCCGGTCCCCTCGGCGCCGGCACCCGGCTGTGGATGGAGGCCGTGCTCGCGCACGACTCGGAGCAGTACGGCCGAGCCGCCGAGCTGGTGGCCGACACCCAGCGTCG
>JBBQYZ010000673.1:0-2479 GCA_038208205.1 Gemmatimonadales bacterium
GTGCGCCAGCGGCCACGTCGGGAAGGTGTTGGTGGAGAATCGCGAATGCACCAGAGCGAGCGCGGTGACGGCCCGGGTATCGCCGAGATCCGTGTAGAAGCGCGGCAGTTGCGAGGGGAGCATCAGCCCCTTGTAGACGACGCTCGCGCTCGAGAAGCTGGCGACGTAGAACGCCGCCCGCCCATAGATCGTCGAGCGCATGACCGTGCTCTCGAGCTGCCTGCGAATGACGTAGAGCTTTCGCTCGAATTCGCTCGTGCTCAGGCGGTCGCGCGCGATGAACGCCTGCCGGATGACCGGACGACTCTCGAGGGCGAGCGGACCGAGCTGGGTATCGTCCGTCGGCACGTCGCGCCAGCCAAGGAAGCGCTGCCCTTCCCGGGCGGCGATTCTCTCGAGCACCACCTCGCAGGCGCGGCGGTCGCCGGCATCGGTGGGAAAGAAGACCATCCCGACGCCATAGTCGCCGGCCGGCGGAAGCGCGATCCCCTGCGCGGCGCACTCCTCCTGCAGCAGGGCGTGGGGAGGCTGCAGCAGAATCCCGGCGCCGTCCCCCGTGCACGGATCGCAGCCGACCGCGCCGCGGTGCTCCATGTTGTCGAGGAGCTCCAGACCCTTGTCGATGATGTCGTGCGAGCGGACGCCACGGATGTTGGCGACGAACCCGATGCCGCACGCGTCGTGCTCGTCTCGCGGATCGTAGAGTCCTTGCCGGCGCGGACGGTCGCCAGCGTGAGCGAGCATGGGATTCCTCATCAGGTGTACTCCAATCGCTCGACCATCTGCACCCTGTGCTCGCGCATCGAGACTCCTCGGAATTGGAGGAACGGCTCATGAACCACGGACGTGCCGCCGGTCGAGCCGGCGCGCGCGTGTTGCCAAGCGAAGGCCCTTCCACTTCAGGAAGAGGCCAAACAAAAAGCCCCTCCCACATTGCTTGGGAGGGGCTTCGCGCTCATGCTGCTACGCGCCTATGACACCCGTCTCCCCCCCCTGAACGCCAAATTCGCCGTGAGATTAATCAGGGCGATCGGGGCGAGCGTTACGGTGAGATTCAGGCGCGTGCGTTGCATCGATATTCTCCAATCGCGGATATGGGCCGCGGATCGTGAGCTGGCGCCAGTATAGCCCGCACCGGGGGCCGACGTCAAGAGGAACGGTGGAGAACGATGAGAGAGGAGCCGCCGGCGATCCGGTGACGCCCGTGAGCTCCCCGACCTTCGACTTCGTCGGCCTGAGCATCGCCGGGAGATTCGCCACAGCCTCGATGCCAGGCTGGCGCTCAGAAGACGAAGATGACATTCGCCCCGACGGTCGTCTGCCGGTCATCGAGACCGGCGTGTGTGACGAGGACCGGCTTATTCGCCTTGTCGAAGCGTATCTCGCCTCTCAGGAGAAAATGATCGGTGAACTTGTACGTCGGCGTGAACGTGCCCTCGGAGAGCGTGGTCGGCGTGGTCTGCGTGAGACGCACGCCGCCCTCATCCCTGAACGTCTCTCCGCGGAAGCCGAGTGAGAGCTTGTGCGTCGCGGCGAGCGTGGCGTATCCGGCCACACCCTTCCAGACCGCGTCCGCGCCGGGCTCGATGGCGCTCGTCCCGTCTTCCTTGCCGTAGTCACCGTTCACGCCGAGGGTGAGCCACGTGACGGGCTTGAGCGTCGCCACGAGATCGAACACGTTGCGCTTGGTGTGGTTGTTCCCCGCGAGCTCCGGTCCGCCGATCCAGTTCAGGTAGATCGAGAGCGGACTCACCGGAGTGAGTCCGAGCTGCGCGCCGATGGTCTTCCCCTTGTTGTTGTCGGTCACGAGATCCCAGCCGTTCACGGCCATGACCATCGCCGAGGCCTTGCCCGCGAAGGAGTAGCTCGCCTTGACGCCGGTGTGGGTGAACGGGATGGCGAAGCCGAAGAGGATAGAGCGGCTGTAGTTGTCGTCGTAGCCGTCGTAACCCTCGATGACCTCGTACCCCATATGCGTGACGAACTTGCCCGCGTCGAAGCGGAGTCCGGACCCGAGGGGAGCAACGAATGTCGCGAACGCCTGCTGCAGATCGACCTGCGAGACGGTCTGATCGACGGACTTGGCCACTTGCGGGATCGCGTTGCCCATCGCCACGTCCACCCGGAACCCGGCGTCGCCGGGCTTGGACACCGCTCTCTGCAGCACCACTTCGGCGACATCCAGGTTGAAGGTGTTGTCGTGGAAGTCGAAGACGCGATAGCTGTTGACGCCGGTCGCCGGTCTCTTGGTGTTGTAGAGGTAGCCGAGCGAGGCGAACGCATTCACTGCGACCTCGTCGAACCAGGACTTTGCCGCCGGAGCGGACTTGGCGGCCGCCCCCGCCGCTTTCGCGCTGCCGCTGTCGGCGACGGCTCCCGAGTCGGCGCGCAGAGGCGGAGGGATGCTGTCGGCGACCGCAGATTTCGCCTCTCCTTTCGCCTCCTGTGCTCCTGCCCGGCTACCGATCGTGAGCACGAC
>JBBQYZ010000674.1:0-2479 GCA_038208205.1 Gemmatimonadales bacterium
GCTTCCGGCGCACGAGTAGCGTCGTATCTTTCGGTTCGCGGGGCGTTAGCTCAGTTGGGAGAGCATTCGGTTTGCAACCGAAAGGTCGCGAGTTCGAACCTCGCACGCTCCACTGCTGGTCCATCTCTGGCGGTAGCCGGACCGCCGCGCGGGCGGCTCCGCTCCCTTCCTCGAGTCGCCCATCAGCTCGTGGAGCGCACCCCTCCCTGCTCCGCCGATTTCACAGGAAGCGACACGCGCACGCGCGTTCCTCGCTCGCTCGGAAGGAAGCTGAGCACGCCGGATAGCTCGTTGCGCACCACCGCCCGTGCGATCATGAGACCGCTGCCGCCCGCGGCGTCGCCGCGGGTTCCCCGCCCATCGTCGGCCACGATCAGCTCCAGTTGGCCGCCCGCGCTCCCGATCTCGAGCGTCACGAGCTGCGCCCCCGCGTGCTTCAGCGAGTTGGTCACCAGCTCGTTCAGAACGATCGCGAGCGCGCTGGCGGCGCGTGCCGACAACGTGGCGTCGCCGCGGATCTCGTGATGCACCGTGCCGGTCGCCCCGAAGACGTCCAGCGCCGCTCGCGTCACCGCATCGGCCAAAGCCGCCAGCTGCACCTTGTTCTCGTGCGGCTGGAGGGAATCCTGGAGCGCCGCCATCGTGCGGAGCCGCGAGATGGCCACGTCCAGCGCATCGACGAGCGGGCGCGCCGGCTGCCGGTGCCGCTCGAGCACCAGCAGCGCCTGGATTGCCGCCAGATTGTTACGCACCCGGTGCTGGAGTTCGCGGAGCAGCAGCGTGGTCGCCTCGGCGTCCCGCCTCGCCCTGTCATACAACCGCCCGTTCTCGGCGGCCAGATCGGCAAGAGCGCCGTTCAGCCGCACAAGCTCGAGCTCGGCGCGCCGAATGCGCACCAGTTCCTCCAGGCGGGCCACGACGTCGCGCGGTGGCGTGGACGAGGAGAGCCACGCATCCGGAAGCGCCGCCTGCTGCTTGAGCCACGACGGGCGCGTGACCAGCGCGACCACAGGCAGGAGCGGCACCTGATAGCGCGTCTTCAGTCGCGTGCCGACCCCCAGCGTCTCCGCCCGCGAGCCGGAGAGGAGGACGCCCTCTACCTGCGCGCTTACGGCAGCGACTGCACCGTCCAGCGGCGTGCACTCGGCGTGATGACCGTAGCGCCTGAACGCGCGACGAAGATTGGGAGGGACGGCCCCGGCGAGGAGGACGTGGATACGATCCGCACCGGTACGCGCTCGCGACATGGGCATTACGGCCGGCACGAACTGTTCCCGCGGTGTCGGGTCCGCGTCTTGCACTCCGGCGAAGTCGTGCGCACTGTCCGGTGTAGTGCGTTCTCTCGTGTGACCTTCGGATCACTGTCCTCTGGTGGAGTCGCCCGTGACTGCTCGCTCGCTGCGCATTCTCATCGCCGAAGATGAAAGCGTTACCGCCCTGGGCCTGGAGCAGGACCTGCGCTCGCTCGGTCACACGGTCGTGGGAGTGGCCGGTGACGGCGTCACCGCTATCTCCATGGCACGCGCGCTCGGCCCGGACCTCGTGCTCCTCGACGTCAAGATGCCGCACTTGGGCGGCCTGGAGGCGGCCGCGCGTATCCACGAGGAGCGGCCCGTTCCGATCGTGCTCGTCACCGCTTACAGCGATGCCGACACCGTGAGCGCAGCCGCGAGTCTCCCGATCTTTCACTATCTCGTGAAACCCGTCAGTGCGGCGCAGCTCAGCGCTGCGATCGCGGTCGCCGAAGTGCGGCATCAGGAGTGGGAGCGCCAGCGCGCGGAAACGGAGGACCTGCGCCGGAAGCTGGATGACCGGAAGGTGATCGAGCGCGCGAAGGGGATTCTGATGGATCGGGAGAAGATCTCCGAGAGCGCCGCCTACAAGATTCTCCAGCGCACCAGCCAGAGCCGGAACATGACCATGGCCGATCTCTCCCGTAGCCTGCTCGCGGCCGAAGATCTGATGCGGGTTCCCGCCCGCGCCACTCCCACCCGCCGCGAACCACCGGACGCCTGACTCCCGCGCGGGGGTCGACGACACACCGGCAGTTGGCGCTCCGACCGCCCATGCCGGCGAGAAACTGAGGGCGCCTCGTGTCAGGCGCCTATTGGTTTGTCCGTGGGTCGCGAGTTCTTACTTGTCGCTCGACTGTCTGTTGCTCGACTCGTCCTGCCGTTAGCATCGCAGACGATGGCGAGCCACGTATCGGTCATCTTGCCCGACCCGCGGCAGCGGTCTAGCTTTCCTCGGCTGGCCGCGCGGAGGGCCCCATGAGAGCAAAAGCGCGCATCAAGGTGCTGGTGACCGAGCGCGAGGCGGCCCTCGGCGCCGCGGTCGAGAGCTACCTCGGCGATCGCGGGTGTGACGTCGTGACGCTCGCCGACGACGACGGCGCGATCGAGGCGCTGCACACCGAAGCCTTCGACGTGGCTCTGCTCGATGTCGCGGTGCCGGAGGCCGACGGCCTGGAGCTCCTGCG
>JBBQYZ010000675.1:0-2453 GCA_038208205.1 Gemmatimonadales bacterium
GATTTCGAGAAAGCCCGTGACCTTACCCATGCGCGACCACCTGGTGTTTCACGCCTGGCTCCTCTGGCGCCTCTGTCACCAGCGGTGCGCGTTCAACGGCCCACGTCATCGTCAGCGCGCGCTTGTAGTCGCGCGGCATGACCTTCGTGAACTGCCCGCACGTGTGGTCCCAGTCGGACAGGAGCCGCGCGCCGAGGCGGCTGCCGGTGAGCTGCACGTGGCGCGCGATCAACTCGCGGGCGATCGCGACGTCCTCCTCATTCAGCGGCTCGAGATCGACCATGTCCGGATTGCAGCGTCGCTCGAACTCGTGCTTCGGGTTCAGGACGTAGGCGACGCCGCCGCTCATGCCCGCGGCAAAATTGCGGCCTGTCTTGCCAAGGACCACCACGCGTCCACCGGTCATGTACTCGCAGCCGTGGTCGCCGACGCCTTCGACGACCGCGGTCGCGCCCGAATTCCTGACGGCGAAGCGCTCACCGGCGACGCCGCGGATGAACGCTTCGCCGCTCGTCGCACCATAGAGCACGACATTGCCCGCGATCACGTTCTCTTCGGCGCGGAACGTCGCCTCGTGCGGCGGCGCCACGATGATCCGGCCGCCCGAGAGCCCCTTGCCGACGTAGTCGTTCGCGTCACCCTCGAGCGCGAGCGTGATGCCGCGCGGCACGAATGCGCCGAAGCTCTGTCCCGCGGATCCGGTGAACTGCACGGTGATCGTGTCGGAGGGCAGGCCGGCGCCTCCCCAGCGCCGCGTGACCTCGTAGCCGAGCATCGTGCCGACCGCGCGGTGCACGTTACGGATCGGCCTGCTCAACACGACGGCCCGCCGATGCTCCAGCGCATCACCGCACGCGGTGATCAACTCGTTGTCGAGCGCCTGCTCGAGCCCGTGATCCTGCGCTCGTGTCTTCCGCCTCGCCACGCCCGGCGCGATTTTCGGATCGTGGAGGATCGCCGAGTAGTCGAGCCCCTTGGCCTTCCAATGATCGATGGCCTTGCGCACCTGCAGACAATCCACCCGCCCGATCATCTCGTTCACGGAGCGGAAACCGAGCGCTGCCATGTACTCGCGCACTTCTTCGGCGATGAACCGGAAGAAGTTGATCACGAACTCCGGTTTGCCGGAGAACTGCGCGCGGAGCGCCGGATCCTGCGTGGCGATGCCGACCGGGCAGGTGTTGAGGTGGCAGACGCGCATCATCACGCACCCCGAGACGACGAGCGGCGCGGTGGCGAAGCCGAATTCCTCCGCGCCCATCAAGGCCGCGACGACGACATCGCGGCCGGTCTTGAGCTGGCCGTCGACCTGCACGATCACGCGATCGCGCAGCTTGTTCATCAGCAGGACCTGCTGCGTCTCGGCAAGCCCGAGCTCCCACGGCACACCGCCGTGCTTGATGCTCGTCAGCGGCGAGGCGCCCGTGCCGCCATCGTGGCCGGAGATCAGAATCACGTCGGCATGCGCTTTCGCCACGCCCGCGGCGATGGTGCCGACACCCGAGACGGCGACCAGCTTGACCGAGATGCGCGCCCTGGGATTCGCGTTCTTCAGGTCGTAGATGAGCTCGGCCAGATCTTCGATCGAGTAGATGTCGTGATGCGGCGGCGGCGAGATGAGTCCCACGCCTGGCGTCGCGTAGCGAACCTTCGCGATCCACGGATACACTTTGTGGCCCGGGAGCTGGCCGCCTTCACCGGGCTTGGCGCCCTGCGCCATCTTGATCTGGAGATCGTCTGCGTTGACGAGATATTCGCTCGTCACGCCGAAGCGCGCCGACGCCACCTGCTTGATCGCGCTCCGGCGCCAGTCGCCGTTCGCGTCGCGCACCTGGCGCGCCGGGTCCTCGCCGCCCTCGCCCGTGTTCGACTTTCCGCCGATCCGGTTCATCGCGATTGCCAGCGTTTCGTGCGCTTCCTGACTGATCGATCCGTAGGACATCGCGCCAGTCGCGAAGCGCTTCACGATGCTCTCGACGGATTCCACGTTCTCGATAGGAATCGATCTCCCGGCGGGAGCGAACTCGAGCAGGCCGCGCAGCGTCGCGTGGCGCTTGTTCTGATCATCGACGAGCCGCGTGTATTCCTTGAAGACGTCGTACTGGCCGGTGCGCGTCGCGTGCTGCAGCTTGAAGACCGTGTCCGGATTGAAGAGATGGTACTCGCCGTCGCGGCGCCACTGGTACTCGCCGCCGCTCTCGAGCTCCCGCGAGCCGCCGCTGCGCGTGGGAAACGCCGTGGCGTGGCGTTTCAGGACCTCGTCGGCGAGCATGTCGATGCCGACGCCGCCGATCCGGGAGACGGTACCCGTGAAGTACTGACCGACGCACGCGCGATCGAGGCCGACCGCTTCGAAGATCTGCGCCCCACAGTAGCCCTGCAGCGTGGAGATGCCCATCTTGGACATCACCTTCAGGATGCCCTTGTTCAACGCGTGGATGTAATTGACGACC
>JBBQYZ010000676.1:0-2448 GCA_038208205.1 Gemmatimonadales bacterium
GGGGAGTGAGCGTCGCATCTACCACCACCACAGCGTTCCGTAGCCCGCAGGAGGCCGCCAACGTCGCTTCTCGGGTGTATGACGCGGCCGGTCTGTTGGGCTCGGCGTTGGGCGATCTTGACGCTCGCATGTTCGTTCCCGCCGACGCGGTCGAGTTGACAGCGGTGTTCGCGCGGATCGTGAAGCTGGGGAGCGCCGGTGTCACGCTGCTCGCCGGCCGCGTTGTCGACACCGGCGGGTGGGCGACGGAAGGGCACCGCTCACCGGCGGACTGGCTCGCCCATGAGATGGGCACCGGTGTGGGCGCGGCGATCAGCCTGCTCGGCACAGCCGAACGGCTCGACGCGAATCCGACCACCGAGGACGCGTTGCGTGCTGGCGACGTGTCCGGCCCCGAAGCCGACGTCATCACGTCCACCGCCAAGAGCGCCGAGGAAGAGAAGAACCTCCTCAACACGGCGCGCCGGCGTGGACACAAGGGCTTGAAAGACGAAGCGGCTAGAACGAAGGCGGCGCGCGAATCGGAAGAGACTGCCATGGACAGGTACCGGCGCATCCACGCCGCGCGCTACCTGCGCACGCGATCTTGCTCGGACGGATGGTTCCGTCTCGACGGCGCGTTCACGCCCGACGCTGGCGCCCGCATCCTCGCCGCGCTCGCCCCCGAACAGAAGAAAGTGTTCAACGACGCCCGCCGAGCCGGGACCCGCGAAGCCCCCGACGCCTACGCGGCCGACGCGCTCGTCAACCTGCTGCCCGGCACCGCCACGACCACGTCGGCGAACATCACGCTGAATACCGACGCCGCAGCCATCGAGGATGTCCCGAGTTCCGTGGAACTTGGGTGGCGGCCCCGTGATGTTCAGGCGGCGTCCTCCTCATTATCGCATGGGGGTGTAGCGGTAACCGGGGCGACGTGCGCGTCGAGGGATTCGCGGAGCGCTGGGAGGTGAAGGTAGCCGTTGACGCGGCGGAACTGTTTGGACGCTTCAACCATGCCCGCCGCGCACCAGCGCAGGACCATGTCGCCGTCGCGCCACCGTTTCACGTTGGTGGAGTGGTCGCGGCAGATCTCGATCATCGACTCGACCGGGTTCGTCGAGCGCAACGTGCGGGCCAACGTCGGCGGCACCCCGAGCCGGGTAACGGTGAGGGTTTCGGCGAGTCCTTCGCGCAGCGAGCCGGCCGCGCCGGGATGCGCCTTGTCGAGCTGGCGGGCGAGCGCCTCGAGTGTGGCCTCCGCGGCGAGCGCGTCGGGGTCGTGGTAGGCGGCGCGCATCTTGGTTGCGACGGTCGCGGCGAGCGCGTCGGGAAGTTTCGCTTCGACGTTTCGGATCTTGTGGAGTTGGCACCGGCCGATCACGGGATGATCGAACACGGCTTTCACGGCGGCCGACAAGGCCTTCGCGCCATCGAGGACACACAGGATCGGCCGGGTCACATCCAGTCCCCGGTCGCGCAGCCCGGCCAACAGGTCCTTGACGACCGTGGCGTTCTCGGTGTCGCCCTCGACCAGGCCGAGGGGATGCTTGACACCGTCGATCCCGATCCCGAGCGCGACCACGCACAGATGATCAGCGAAGTGCACGCCGTCGATCATCAACGCGACGAGATCGAGGCCCGCCAGGTCCGCCGCCATCATGTCGGCCAACGCCGTCTCGGTGGCGGCCACGAAGCGGCGACTCACCGCCGACTTCGACGTCGACTTAGCCCGCGCCTCGACAGCTTCGCCGACCGGCTCAAGACCGGCCGAGTAGCGACGAGTCGACAGCTTCGCGAGCATTCGTTCCATCGCCATGCGGCTGAGGATCTCAGTCGAGGAGAACAGCTCATAGGTCGGCACCGCGATCTCCGTCGTCGCATCCGCGCTGCGCACCCGCGGGCGACGCACCGGCACCCGGCGGCCACCCAAAGCCACGGAGCCGTCCTCGGTGCCGTGACGAACCGCCGAGCGATCCCGGTTGTGCGCGCCCTTCGGTCCACAGATCGCGGTCACGTCCTGTTGCATCATCGTGTTCATCACCTGCATGCCGGTCGCGACAGCGAGGGCCAGAAGGCCCTCCTCGACCGCGCCAGCGATCTCGGTCATCGCGACAACCACGTGCTCGGGCGAAGCGATCACCTCGCGGGTCGTCTGGTTCTGATAATTCTTGGTCATTGGTGGTGGTCCCCTTGTTTGGTAGTCGGTGTTCTTGGCGAACGCCCGACACCTACCAGAAGGCAGGTCCCGAGCGGGGGACCGCCACCTCAAAATCCACGACTACCGGGACAACCTCGTGAAGGCCACGACTGTTCCGGGCTGATTACAAAGATGTGGTATCTCTCGTCGAACACTTCGGATTTCAATTTCTACTTTTATGGCATGTTCAACTACACCTACCATCCGTACAACACACTTACGTTCTGGAGGGATTCGAACGTTCCAGGGTGGGAAGCTCACGGCAATAT
>JBBQYZ010000677.1:0-2440 GCA_038208205.1 Gemmatimonadales bacterium
AGCGCGAATACATCTACGTCAAGAGCCTGCAGGGCACCGACTGGCCGGCGATGCGGAAGATGTACGGCGCGCTGCTGCCGAGCGTGAACCACCGCGCCGATCTCAACTACCTGCTCGACATGATGGGCGCCGAGATCGCGATCGGGCACTCCTTCGTGCGCGGCGGCGACATCCCCGAGGTCCAGCCCACCACCGCGGGCCTCCTCGGCGCCGACTTCACGATCGACAACGGTCGCTATCGCTTCACGCGTGTGTACGACGCCGAGTCGTGGAACCCCGAGCTGCGCGCCCCGCTTGCCGCGCCCGGCGTGGAGGTGAAGACGGGTGAGTACCTGCTCGCCGTCAACGGCGTGGAGCTCACGGGCGGCGACAACGTCTATCGCCTGCTCGACGGCACCGCCAACCGTCAGACCGTGCTCACCGTCTCGGCGCGGCCGACGATGGAGGGTGCGCGCCGCGTGACGGTCGTCCCGGTCGCGAACGATCAGGGCCTTCGCTCGCGCGCCTGGGTCGAGCGCAACCGCCGTATCGTCGATTCGCTGAGCGGCGGCACGCTGGCGTACGTCTACGTGCCGAGCACCGCGGGGCCGGGCTACGTCAGCTTCAACCGCTATTACTTCGCGCAGCAGGACAAGAAGGGCGCCGTGATCGACGAGCGGTACAACAGCGGCGGGTCGGCGGCCGACTACATCATCGACCTGCTGCAGCGCGACTTCGACGGCTACTTCAACAATCCGGTCGGGGAGCGCTATCCCTTCACCTCGCCCGCCGCCGGCATCTGGGGGCCCAAGGTGATGATCATCAACGAGATGGCCGGCAGCGGCGGCGATCTGATGCCCTACATGTTCCAGCACCGCAAGGTCGGCCCGCTGGTGGGCAAGCGCACCTGGGGCGGCCTGGTCGGCACCTGGGACACGCCCACCTTCGTGGACGGCGGCTCGATGATCGCCCCGCGCGGCGGCTTCTTCACGCGCGACAACCGCTGGGCCGTGGAGAATGAGGGCACCTCGCCCGACATCGACGTCGAGAACTGGCCGAAGGACGTCATCGCCGGCCGCGACCCGCAGCTCGAGCGCGCCGTCGCCGAGGCGATGCGGATGCAGCGGGAGCACCCGGTGGCCCGCGCGACGCACGAGCCCCCGTCGCCGACCTGGGGCGCGCGAAAGCCGTAGACGATGGCATCATCGCGTATCGCGCCGATGCCGCCGTTAATCCGCCTGTCCGCGTGGATTCGCGATGCTGCTGTCGATCCGCCCTCGTCGCGTGATCCGCGATTACCAGCGCGTCCCCGCCCGCAGCAGCGCCGCCACCGCGTCCGTCTCGAGCGGCGCAGCGAACAGGTACCCCTGCCCGGAATCGCACCCCAGCTAGCGCAGCTGCGCGAGCTGCGAGACGGTCGTTACGCCTTCGGCCACCGTCACCAGCCCGATGCTCCGCGCCAGCTGCAGCACGGTCATCACGAGCTGGCGCGAGCGGTCGTCGAAGTCCATCCGGCTCACGAACGCGCGGTCCACCTTGAGGCCGTCGAGTGGGAGCTGATGCAGATAGCTCAGCGACGAGTAGCCCGTCCCGAAGTCGTCCATGTGCAGCTTCACGCCGAGCGACTTGAGCGCGGCGAGCACCGCCATCGTCAGCTCCGGCTCGTCGATGATCACGCTCTCCGTGACTTCGAGCTGCAGCCGCTCGGGCGCGAGCCCGGTCTCGTGCAGGATCGCCGCCACCCGCTCGGTGAGGCCCGCCTGTGACACCTGCTTGATCGAGAGGTTCACCGCGATCGTGAGCGGCGGATCGCTCGGGCCGCGCTCCCATCGCTGCACCTGCTGGCACGCCTCGCGCAGCACCCACTCGCCGATCGGCACGATCAGCCCCGTGTCCTCGGCGAGCGTCACGAAGTCGGCGGGGGAGATCACTCCGCGCTCGGCGTGGTGCCAGCGCAGCAGCGCTTCCACCCCGCTGATGCGACCCGTGTCGAGCGAGACCACCGGCTGGTACACGAGACGGAACTCGTGCTGCCCGAGCGCCCGCCGCAGATCGGTCTCCAGCTGCAGCCGGGCCAGCGCGTCGGTGTGCATCGCGCGGTCGAACATCGCGTGACACGACCGGCCCGATGCCTTGGCGCGGTACATCGCCATGTCCGCGCTGCGCAGCAGGTGCTCCGGCCGCTCGGTCTCCAGGAAGCTCGAGGAGCTGAGCACGATCCCGATGCTCGCCGACGTGAAAACCTCGTACCCGCCCAGGTCCACCGACGGCGTCAGCGCCTCCTGGATCCGCTCGGCCACCACCAGCGCGTCGCGGTCTCTCGACAGGCTCTCGACCAGCACCGCGAACTCGTCGCCGCCGAGCCGGGCCACGGTGTCCTCGGGACGGATCGTCGACGAGAGTCGGCGGGCCACCGCGATCAGCAGCGCGTCGCCGCCGTGATGGCCGATGCTGTCGTTCA
>JBBQYZ010000678.1:0-2439 GCA_038208205.1 Gemmatimonadales bacterium
GGTACGAAGGTGCGCGCGGCGGCTGACAGCCGCCGCGCACACCTCCGATGTCGTCCTACTTCTTGACCAGCTTTGCCTGCGTGGCAGGCGACAGCTCGGCAGAGAGGTAGATGTCACCCGGCAGGTTGGCCTTGCATTCCACCGGATTGGGCTTGCCGGTCGTCGAGTCCTCGAAGACCAGGGACGGGAAGTGCGTGCTCGCCGGCTTCTTGCCGCCCGTGGCGAGCGCGATCGCCCAGTCCATCGCGAGGCGCGCGTGATCGTTCTGCGTCGACACCGTGAAGAGCTTGAACGTGGGGTTCTTGGCCACGTTCTTCTTCCAGAAGCACCCGAGCACGTTGCCGTCGGAGGCGGCGAGTGCCGGGATCTTGCGCCCGCTCTTGTTGAACTCGGGCAGAGCGCCGACGAGCGAGGGGCCGAAGTCCGACACGATCACGTCGATCTTCGGGAACCTGGCGATGTCCGCCGACAGAACCTTCTGCGTCACAGCCGGATCCCAGTTCGTCACTTCGAACGGCTGCTCGCCGATGAACTTGTACTTGCCCGACGGATCGAGGATCTTGTGGAGGCCCTTGTTCTCGTCGACGCCCTGGCTGTTGCCCTTGGGGCCGCTGAGCATGAGGACGTTGCCCCCCTTCGGCAAGACCTTCATGATCCACTTGCCCCAGTTCTCTCCGGCCTGGGCGAACGGCGTGTCGACGAAGACGTTGTAGTCGACGCCGGCCTTGCCGCCTGGCGTGACGCGATACGGCACTGTCACGACGCCGGCCTTGTAGGCACTGCGAAGTGCAGGCAGGATCGCCTTGCTCGCGTCGGGGAAGACGACGATCGCGTTGACGCCCTTCGCCACCATGCCCTGAATGTCCGAGATCGCCTTCTGCGTGTTGCCCTGCCCATCCGCGTAGTCGAGTGAGGTCACGCTCGGACACTTCTTCGCCTCGTTCCGCGCCGAGGCCGTCGTCACGAGGCGCCAGCTGTTGCCTCCGAACCCGTCTGTGAAGCCGAGCTTGATCTTCTTCGGGCCACACCACGAGGGCGTGGCCGACGTCTTCGCTGCCGATGTCGCGGCGACGGTCAGCGCGACCACGCTGCACATGAGCGCAAACGCGAGCAGCGCTCCACCTCTCTGCTTGGTCATCGTGCGTGTGCTCCCTTCCTGTCGGTGAATGTGCACGTGCGGTGAGTGAACGACCTCTCAGAAGCTCGGATCACGTAGGCGCCACGCTTCTCGTGCGACGTTCCGAGAGGCGTCGCACGAGCGGCCTCCAGTCGATCGTGTAGAGCGCGACGCCGACCGCCAACGCCCCCGCCTGGACGAGCGAGCGGGTCGCGTACTTGACGCCCAGCGCAAGCACGAACTGGTCGAGCTGGGAGAGGAACAACGCGGCGATCGCGGTCGCGACGAGGTTGCCGCGGCCGCCGCGTAGCGCGGTGCCGCCGAGCACGACCGCCGCCACGGTTGGGAGGAGGTAATTGTCGCCCTCGTAGGCCGTCGGCTGATTGACGATGCCGGCGTGCAGGACGGCCGCGAGACAGTAGAGGAGCTGAGCCCAGACGTAGGCGCCGGTCTGATGGCGCTTCACCCTCAGTCCGGCGGTGCTGGCGGCGGTCTCGTTCGCGCCGACGCCCTCGAAGCGACGGCCCGCCGGTGTGAACTTGACCACCGCCGTGACGACAGCCGTGGCCCCGACGGCGAAGTACACGGGAGCCGGAATGCCGAGCCAGAGCCCACCACCGATCCTCGCGAGGCGGGCGGTCGTCGTCGTCGGTATGCCGGCCGAGTACCAGAGCACGGCGCCGTAGAGCAAGGCGTTCGTGCCGAGCGTGGCCACGATCGGGTTGAGGCGCATCCGGCCGATCAGGAAGCCGTTGAGGGAACCGGTGGCGAGCGCGGCGACGAACGCGATGCCGATCGCCGTCAGGAGCCGGGAGTTATCGCCGGCCGGGTATTTCGTCACGATCACGACGTACAGCGACAGCCCGCCCGCGACCGAGAGGTCGATGCCGCCCTGCATGACGACGAGGGTCTGACCGAGCGATGCCACCGCGAGTGCCGCGGCGAACGGCAGCATCGTCTGAAGGGTGCCCCGGGTCAGGCTGCTCGGGGCCAACAGTTGACTGGCAGCAAGCAGAGCGATCGTCGCCACGATGACGGTCGAGAGACCGCGCGAGAGCAGGTGCCTCGCTCCCCGTGGAACCGTGTCCTTCGGCTTGTTCAAGGGGTCATTTCCGATTCGGGCGCCACGTCGGTCGGCGATACTAGCTTCGGGGCGAATCGTTTACAAGTAATGATCGAAAGTTCAGTGTGACTGCTCGTCTCATGCTGCGGACGCGCACCGAAGTCGCGGAGAAACGCTGCGCTCTCTCTGTATGATGGGCTTCCGCTCGATTAGTTAGCGACCGATACGGAGATCAACTTCGCCGGAAGATGTGCGTCGT
>JBBQYZ010000679.1:0-2433 GCA_038208205.1 Gemmatimonadales bacterium
CACCTCGGAGCACCGGCGACGAGTGCTGCGACGGTCACTTGCCACGCCCCTCGTCTTCGCGGGGTCGAGTGTTTTCGCGCCCGTGCTGTTCGCCGTGCGTGATACGAAGATGTCGCTTGCCATCGTCGCCTGGATCCTTGCTCTGCCCCTCGCCCGACGGGCGCTCTCTCAGGTGCATTGACGGATGCCCGGCCGGCTCCAGATCCGCTGACTCAACCTTCGGCTGCGAGCGACTCGAGCGTCCGCTGGAGCCCCTCCGCCAAGCCAACCGTCGGCCTGTAGCCGAGGATCTTCCGTGCGCGGTCAATGTCTGCCAGGGAGTGGCGGACGTCACCGGGTCGCGAGGGCTCATAAATGGCCTCAACATCGGTGTCAATGTACCGTCTCAGTTGGCCGACCAGATGGTTCAGCGTGACCCGCTCCCCGCACGCGATGTTGAACGTGTCGCCCACGCCCTCGCGACTCGAGGCGGCACGCAGATTCGCCTCAACCACATTGGCGATATAGGTGAAGTCGCGAGACTGCTCACCATCGCCAAACACGATCGGGGGATGACCTTCCCGCAGCCGGGTGATGAAGCTCGGGATGACAGCAGCGTATTGGGACAGCGGGTCCTGGCGCGGGCCGAACACGTTGAAGTAGCGCAGACTGATCGTCTCCAGGCCATAGACGTCGGAGAAGCTGCGGCAGTACCCCTCGCCCGCGAGCTTGGCAACCGCATAGGGCGAGATCGGCAGCGGGATCATGTCCTCCCGTTTCGGGAGCGCCGGGTTCTGCCCGTACACCGATGAGGAGGAGGCGAACACGACGCGGTGCACCTCGGCGTCGCGCGCTGCCAGCAGCACATTCAGCGTCCCGATGACGTTGATGGCGTTGCTCGTGAGCGGATCCTGCACCGAGCGAGGCACCGACGGCAAGGCGCCCTCATGGAAGACGACCTCGCACCCGCGCACGGCGTTGTGGACCCTCTCATAGCTCTGGAGGTCGCCCTCGATCAGCTCGACCTCGTCCTGGAGGCCGAGCAGGTTCCTACGATGGCCGGTCGCGAAATTGTCAAGAACGCGGACGGTGTGCCCGTCGTCGACCAGCCGCTCGCTGAGATGTGACCCGATGAACCCAGCCCCGCCGGTGACAAGGGCCTTCATCGAGCTGGCCGCAGTGTATTCATCGGTTGAGCTCGCAACACGAATTTGTCGATCGTCCCTCGCACCTTGATGCAGAGTATGGTGTGGACCGATTGCACCAGCGGACAGTGTATTTGGGCGAAGGCCACCGGAGAACGACTTGACGGTCGACCTTGCGAACCGCAACGGCCCGGAGCAGGTCTGACATGAGAGCTCTGGTCACCGGCTGCGCCGGTTTCATCGGCTCCCACCTCACCGAAGCGCTGCTCGACGACGGCGTTGAGGTCATCGGGGTCGACTGCTTCAACGACAACTACGGGCGTCCCTCGAAGCTCAGGAATCTGGAACGGGCGCGGGACTGGCAAACTTTCGAGTTCGTACCGCTCGACCTGTCGCGCGGAGAGCTCCGTGACATCGTCACAGGTGTCGACACGGTGTTCCATCTCGCTGCCGAACCAGGGGTGCGGGCGAGCTGGGGTCCGCGTTTCGAGGCATACCTTCGAAACAACGTCCTGGCGACGCATCATCTCCTCGACGCATGTTGTGGCTGGCCGACCGAGAACGTGTTCGTGTATGCGTCGTCGTCGTCGGTCTACGGGCAGGCTGAGACCTTTCCCACCCCCGAGTCGGCCCTCCCCCAGCCGCTCTCGCCTTACGGGGTCACCAAGTTGTCCGCAGAGCATCTGTGCCTGTCGTTTCATAGAAACCACGGTGTCCGAACGGTGGCCCTGCGGTACTTCTCGGTCTACGGGCCACGCCAGCGCCCGGACATGGCGTTCTCGCGCTTCTGCCGGGCTATCCTCGATGAGGCATGCATACATGTCTACGGGGACGGAGGTCAGACTCGGGACTTCACCTACGTGGACGACGTCGTCGCCGCGACACGCGCTGCTGCGACGCAGGACGTCGCGATCGGAGGCGTCTACAACATCGGCGGCGGCTCGCGCACGAGCCTTCGCGACGCGGTGAGCGTCCTGTCCGAGATCGCCGAGGCACAGGTTGACGTGCGCCACGAACCCGTCCAGCCCGGCGACGTTCGGGACACGGCCGCCGACACCGAACGAGCCCGTCGCGACCTCGCCTTCAATCCGATCGTCGATCTGGGCTCCGGGCTGGCCGCGCAATTCGCGTGGGCATCCGAAGACGCCCTGCGCGCCTCGCACACCTCCTAGTGTCGTGAGGCAATAGTTTTGGTTGGGTTTGTTGTATGCTTTGGGTGTGCCTCGGGGTCCTTCTGCGGTGTCGATCGAGTTCTTGGATGGGGAGCGTGAGACGCTTGAGCGGTGGGCACGGCGTCGGCGTAGCGCGG
>JBBQYZ010000680.1:0-2431 GCA_038208205.1 Gemmatimonadales bacterium
CAGAATACGTCGCCATCGCGGAGCGGCGGATCGCCTATTGGGAGGCCGAAGCTCAGCGCATCATCGCCGACACTCACCCCGATCTCTTCGCGGCGGAAGCGTGACCGGTCAGACCAACTTCTGCTTGGCCTGCGGCCATCCGGAAGACGCCCACGACGAGAGCGGGGGCTACTGCGAGGAATGCCTCTGTAACTGGTACGTATCTGAGGAGACGTTCGAGCCCTCCGGGGAGGGGATCGAAGAGTGGCACTTGGGGGAGGATCGCGCGTGAGGGAGAGCGAGGAGCAGGCCCGCATCGTCAAGCTCTACCGCAGCCTTGGCGCCAAGGTCTACTCGCTGTCGCAGTACCGGCCTAGCGGTCAAGCCCCCGGTCTGCCGGACCTATTCGTCAAGTTCCCGAGCCGGAAGCTGTCGTTCAGCCACGAAATAAAAGTCACGGGCGGTCGGATGAGCGGTGACCAGAAAGAGTTTGCCGAGTTGTGCGCGGCTTGCGGCGACAAGCACGTCGTCGGTGGCTTCGATGCGGGTGTGGCGTTCCTCAGGGCCGAGGGGATCGTGGCCCCGGAGTGGCAGCCGTGAGCCCCAAAATAAACCCACGGAAAAAGCCACGGCTTCCCAAGCACTTGAAGGCGGGTAACCCGGGTAACTCTGGCGGCAAAAAGGGGCGCTCCGGTCGTAAGACCCTCGCCTTTGCGGCGGCGTGCGCAGAACTCACTGACGGGATCGTGCTGTCGAAGGTCCAGCGGCACCTCCGCGCTAGGGGGCCGACGGACCCGGCCTGGCGCTGGTGCGCGGAGTACGTCACGGGCTACGGCAAGGGCAAGCCAGTCCAGCCGGTCTCGGGTGAAGGCGGCGGGCCGGTCACCGTGCGGATCGTCCGCGATGATCCGGCGGGCGTGCCGGCATGACGGCGACCGCCGAGCGCGAGGTCCATCTCCCACGTCGGCATCACGCCCAAGCGCAGATCGTGGACGAGGCCCGACGCTTTAATGTGGTGCAATGCGGCCGCCGGTTCGGGAAAACCACGCTCGGTGTCGACTTGAGTATCGACGTGGCGGTCGAGGGCGTTCCCGTCGGATGGTTCGCGCCAACCTACAAGCTCCTGGATGAGGCGTGGCGGGACTTTCGGCGTGCCACCGCCGACATCACCGTAGCGGTCGATAAGCAGCAGCGCCGTATCGAAATCGTCAACGGCGGGGTCATCGAGTTCTGGTCGCTGGACCACCCGGATGCGGGCCGAGGCCGGAAGTACGCCCGGGTGATCGTGGACGAGGCCGGGATCGTCCGCGACCTGGAGACCATCTGGACTCAGGCGATCCGGCCGACGCTCACCGACGTGAAGGGCGATGCGTGGTTCCTCGGCACTCCGAAGGGCCGGAACTATTTCCACACGCTCTTCCTGCGGGGCCAGCAAGACGACCCGTCGTGGAAATCATGGCGCTTCGCCACCGTGGCCAACCCGTTTCTCGACCCATCGGAAATCGAGGAGGCGCGGACCGAGCTCCCCGATTTTGCGTTCCGGCAGGAGTACCTCGGCGAGGCGGTCGAGGACGGCTCCAACCCGTTCGGTATCGCGTTCATCCGTGACTGCATCAGCCCGCTGTCCCGGGGCCAGGCCGTTGCGCACGGCGTCGATCTGGCCAAGTCGGTGGACTGGACGGTGGACATCGGGCTAGACCAGGAGCGCACCGTCTCGGTGTTCGACCGATTCCAGGCCCCATGGCAGGAGACCTTTGATCGCATCCGGAAGTCGGTGGGTGGCACCCCGGCGCTCGTCGATTCCACCGGCGTGGGTGACCCGATCGTGGAGCGGCTGGTCCGTGTGGGTGGTGCCAATTTCCAGGGCTTCAAGTTCACGTCGATGAGCCGGCAGCAACTGCTCGAAGGTCTCGCGTCGAGCATTCAGCGCGCCGAGATCCGCTTTCCCGATGGGCCGATCGTGCGAGAGCTGGAATCCTTCAGCTATGAGTACACCAGGGGTGGCGGGGTGAAATACGCCGCTCCCGATGGACTCCATGACGACTGTGGCATGGCGCTGGCGCTTGCGAATCACCACTTCACCCGTGCCGCGAATCGCCGTCCCCGGCTCCTGTCTGGCCACAGCTACGCGAGGTCTTGATGCCCGTCATCAACACGACACCCGATAGCGCCGCCCGTCCCGCCTACCCGGTCCGGAAGCCGTTCGAGGACTGGACCCGGGCCGACGCCCAACTGGCGGTGCAGTGGATGATCGCCCGCCGCGTCGGCAACGACGGCTTCGCGGCCAATCGCGCGTTCGTGGAGGACCACAACCACTACCAGCGGGGCGACGGCTGGATCGGGCCGCAGGGGGCCAGCGACGTGCCCTCGCGGTCCCGGGTGAGCAGCAACGTGGAGCGCCAGTTCACGCCGGTGGACACCATCGGCGAGGTGCTGGACAACGTGGCCAACG
>JBBQYZ010000681.1:0-2431 GCA_038208205.1 Gemmatimonadales bacterium
TGCGTCTTGAGCGACACGAGGCCGTAGACCACGTGTACGCCGGCGCTCTCCAGCGCGCGCGCCCACGTGATGTTGTTGGTCTCGTCGAAGCGCGCCTTGAGCTCGACCAACACGACGACCTGCTTCCCGCGCTCGGCCGCATCCACCAGCTAGCGCGCGATCACGCTGTCGCCCGATGTGCGGTAGAGCGTCAGCTTGATCGCCAGCACGTTGTCATCTTCCGCCGCCGCCTCGAGAAATTCCTCGACCGTCGTGGTGAACGAGTCGAACGGGTGGTGCAGCAGGATGTCGCGCTCGCGGATGGCGTCGAAGATGTTGCGCGACGACTCGCGCAGCACGGGCGGCGTGCCCTGCACGAGCGGCGGGTCGCGCAGCTCGGGGATGTCGAGCGTCGCGACCTCCATCAGGTCACCGAGCTCGAGCAGCGTGCCGACCTCGTGGATGTCCTCGGCCGTCAGCGTCGCGGTGACCGGCAGGCGCTCGTCGCGCAGCTCTTCGAGCAGCAGCGCGCGTAGCGTCTCGGGCATGCCGGCCTGTACCTCCAGACGCACGACTTCGCCGAAGCGGCGCAGGAAGACCCGCTCCTCGATCGTTGCCAGCAGATCCTCGGGCTCCTCAGCGCTGTCCAGATCGATGTCGGAGTTGCGCGTGATGCGGAACGCGTACCAGCTCACGATCTCCATCCCCGGGAAGAGCGGCGCCAGGTTCGCGCCGATCACCTGCTCGAGCGGCACGTAGTGGTGCGCCCGCCCGATCGGCACCCAGCGCGGGAGGCTGCGCGGGACCTTCACGCGCGCGAAGTGCTCCTCGCCCGTCTCCGGATCGCGGATCGCGACAGCGAGCGACAGCGAGAGATTGGAGATGTAGGGGAACGGGTGACCCGGGTCGACTGCCAGCGGTGTCAGCACGGGGAAGATCTGCGACTCGAAGAAGGCGTCCACCGTCGCCCATTCCTGCGGTTCGAGCTCGCCCATCGCCACCAACCGGACGCCGCGCTCCGCCAGCGCGGGGAGCAGCTCGCCGTGCAGGCACTCGAGCTGGCGGCGGAGCAGGTCGGCGACGCGGGGCCGCAGCGCCTCGAGCTGCTGGTGCGGCGTCATGCCATCGGGCGTCGTCACCGTCACGCCCGCGGCGATCTGCCGCCGGAGGCCCGCCACCCGCACCATGTAGAACTCGTCCAGGTTGGTGCTGACGATCGCGATGAACTTGAGCCGCTCGAGCAGTGGATTGCGCGCATCCGCCGCTTCGGTCAACACGCGCGCGTTGAACTCGAGCCAGCTCAGCTCGCGATTGATGTAGAGGTGCGGAGCGATCAGAGCGTCGGACATGGCGCGAGCGTGAGCGGGGCCGGGGACTCGGGGATGCCCCTGCATCTTATCCCGTCAGGTCCCGGCGCGGTGTCACGATCCTGTAT
Organism: Gemmatimonadales bacterium; assembly: GCA_038208205.1. Classification (GTDB taxonomy): domain Bacteria; phylum Gemmatimonadota; class Gemmatimonadetes; order Gemmatimonadales; family Gemmatimonadaceae; genus AG11. Next base: position 1,415 of record JBBQYZ010000681.1, read on the forward strand.
CCTTGCCCGATCCGTGCGCATCGTCGGGCCTCACCGCGCGGCGGCGACGCGGCTCACGATCATCCAGCACACCGCGGCCATCGATGCCGCGGCCGGAATCGTCAACACCCAGGCCCAGACGATTCGGCGCGCCACGCCCCACCGCACCGCCGACAGCCGCGTCGTCGCACCGACGCCGACGATGGCGCCCGTAATCGCGTGCGTCGTGCTCACCGGAATGCCGTAGCGCGTCGCGATCAAGATGCTGAGCGCGCCGCCCGTCTCGGCGCAGAACCCGCCCACCGGACGCAGCTTGGTGATGCGCGTACCCATCGTGTGCACGATACGCCATCCGCCGAACAGCGTGCCCAGCGAGATCGCCGTGTAGGCTCCGATCTCGACCCAGTAGGGGATGGTGGCGTTGGTCGGCACGTAGAAGTGCCGCAGGAAGCCGGACTCGTGCTGGAACACCGCCCGCGACGACACCAGGAGCCCGACGATGATGCCCATCGTCTTCTGCGCATCGTTGCCGCCGTGCGACAGCGACAAGAGGGCCGAGCTGAGCAGCTGCAGCGGTCGGAAGAGGCGATCCACGCGCCCGGGACTCATCCGCTGGAAGATCCAGTACACGGCTATCATGAGCAGGAATCCGAGGATCAGTCCGATCAGCGGCGACAGCACGATGAAGAGCAGCGTCTTGGTCCACCCACTGGCGATGATCGCGCCGAATCCGGCCTTCGCGACCGCCGCCCCCCCGAAGCCGCCGAGGAGTGCGTGCGATGAGCTGGACGGCAGGCCGTAGAGCCAGGTGATCAAGTTCCAGATGATCGCGCCGAGCAGTGCGCCGAGGATGACGTTGGGGTCCACGATGTTCACGTCGATCATGCCCGACCCTACCGTCTTGGCGACCGCCGTGCCCACCGTGAACGCCGCGACGAAGTTGAACGTGGCCGCCCAGGCCACGGCGGCCAGCGGGCTCAGCACGCGCGTGCCGACGATGGTGGCGATGGAGTTGGCGGAATCGTGAAAGCCGTTGAT
>JBBQYZ010000682.1:0-2428 GCA_038208205.1 Gemmatimonadales bacterium
GCCTAGGCCGGCCACGGTCGCGGCGGCGAGGAGCGAGCGTCGCGATGGCCGCGCGAGCACCAGCGCACCGACCGCCACCATCCAGGCCCACGCGTACCACGGCGGAAACTGCCCCGGTGCGCGCCACACCAGCGGCGCGACGAGCGCGGCGAGGAGCGCCACGGCGGGCCCCACGCTCGGGTACATTCCGCGCCGACCGCCGAGGGCGAGGCGTCCCGCCCAGCTGGCGAGGGCCAGCAGCGCGGTCGCGGAAAGGCAGAGCGGCAGGGTCCAGATCACCCAGAGCGCGCCTGCGGCGCCATCGGCCGGGGGCGTGATACCGCGAGCGAGGGCACCCACGATGAACGGTCCCGCGCCGATCGTGAGCGCGGCGAGCACCGCTCCGACCACACGCGGGGGCCGAGTGCCCAGCCGCCGCACGATCAGCAGCACCGCGAGCAGCGCCACTGCCGACGTGAGCACCAGCGCGCCGGCGTTCGCGGTGTAGGCGTGGCCGGCGGGAAAGAAGTAGAGCGCCGCATCGAACAAGCGCGTGCGGGTGGAGAACTCGCTGAGCGGCACCACGGCGATGCACCGGAGCACCACCAGCACCCCGGCGGCAGCGGCCAGCGGTCCGGCGTCCCGGCGCGCGACGGTCACGAGAAACGCGACCAACGCGATCAGGAGAGTGAGTCCGACGCGGACGCGTGCGCGCTCGAGCAGGCGGAAGCTCACCTCGCCCGACGAGGGAACGAGTGCGCGGGCGACGAACAGGGGACGTCCGGCGTCTCGGTAGACCAGCACGCCAGGTCCAGCACTGTCTCCCGGCGGACCGAACGCGAAGCCCTCCGCGATCTCGTCGCCGGGCAGGCGCTGCGCGAGACCCCGGGTGAGGCGGTCGGCCGGGGGCGCCGCGTAGAGCAACGACGACGCCACTGCATGCGCGCCGGCGCTGTCGGCTGCGGCGTAGAGCGTCAAGCCGAAGGCCGTGGCGACCGCACCCGACGCGCCGACGAGCGAGCGGGGATCGGCGTGCAGCGTGCCGGCCCACGCCAGCAGGGTGTCTCCGCGCGTGACGAGCGCGGCGCGGTGCTCCACGTCGCCGATCGCGCGCTCGAGCGCCGACACGGCCTCCACGGGGTCGGCGGGAGCGGCCAGCGCACGGTGTGCGCCGGCCCGAAGCGCTCGCAGCTCGGCGTCCGCCCGGTCCCGCAGCCGCCCACGCTGCGCTGCCGATTGCGCTCCCCCCACCGCGGTGGGGTCGCGGATGAAGCGCGTGCGTCGCACCTCCACGCGGCCGGCCACCAGCGCGAGCGCGCCGAGCGCGGCCAACGCGACCGCGAGCGGCGTGCGCAAACCGACCGGCGTCCACCGAAAGCCCGCGACCGCTGCCATGGCGGTGGCGGCGACGCACCCCACGACGTACCCTATCCCCGGGTCCGCGAGCCACCCGCTCGCCATCAGCAGCGCCGCCGCCCCGGCTGCGGGCGCCACGAGCACCCGCGCACCGGCGGCCGGCAGCAGTCGCCTCATCGTCTCGTCAGGAATGACCTACCCCCCCGCCAGCACGGCCACGCCGCGCCGCATCAAGGAGATGCGGCCGGGCGAGATCGCGGACGCCATCACCGCGGACCCCCGGCTGATCATCCCCGTCGGCACCTGCGAGCAACATGGGCGCCACCTGCCGCTGGGCTCCGATACGCTGATCGTGGAGCACCTCTCCGACGATCTGTCGGCGGAGTTCGGGCTCCTTCGCGCCCCCACGCTGGAATACGGCGTCAACGTCGACACCGAGCGCGGCTTCGCCGGGAACGCGTCGCTCCGCAAGAAGACCCTGCACCGCATGCTCAACGACCTGCTCGACACGTGGGAATCGACCGGGGTGAAGGAGTTCATCCTGCTCACGGCGCACGAGCACGACCCGCACCAGGAAGCGCTGGCGACAGTCATCACGACCGCCGCGCGCGTACGGGTCGTGGACATCTTCTCCGTGGACTTTCGCGAGCTGTTGGAGGGCCAGACGGAGCCGATGCACGGCGACGAGGTCGATACCTCGCTCCTGCTGTTCATCGCCCCCCACCTGGTGCGAATGGATCTGGCGGAAGACTATATGATGTCGCGCGACGAGCTTCGGCGGTACCGGCGCGGCTGGCTCAAGATTCCCGTCGAGAGCTCCGGCTCCATCGGCCGTCCCAGCTTGGCCTCCGCCGAGAAGGGCGCCGCGATCTACGCGCGGATCCGCGAGCGCGTGCGGGCGCGGGTCTTTCTGGCCCCGGAGCCCGAAGAGGATTGATCCACCGGGCGCGCCGGTGACGACTGACCCTCGCGCGGAGTGTCTATGCTGCGCCGACCGTGAAACCCTCCCCACCACCCGAGCGTACGAGCGGGTGACCCATCACATAAGGATTCCCCCCACGATGCGCACTCCCGTGCACGCCGCGCTCGCCCT
>JBBQYZ010000683.1:0-2426 GCA_038208205.1 Gemmatimonadales bacterium
AGAGATCTCCCTCGGCGTCAGGAAGGAGATGCGCAACGCCGGTGCGCTGGTGCTCAAGGCGACGATGGGCGATACGCGGTTTCGCATCATGCCTCGCGTGCCCTTTCTCCGCAGCGGCGATGTTCCCGGCTGCGTGCTCGAGGCGCTGGTGATCCTGGAGCATGGACGTGAGGTCCTCGCCTCGCAGACGGCATTTAACGATGCCGCCAGCGCGCTAGGCTTCGGGGTTCGCTTGGCCCCCCACCTCTCGAGCCGCTAGCGCCACGCGCTCGCCCATCGACCGGCGAGGCTCAAGTCGAAGGCGAGTGGGGCCGATACTCCCGTCGACGCGATGGAGACCAGCACGACTCCCGCAGACGATTCGGTTTCCACCCATCTCACGAGCGGCCTGACCTCCCGCCTGATCCTCAGCTACGTTGAACGCGAACGGGGACGGGAGGGAGTGGACGCCCTGCTCGGCGTGGCTGATCTCGGCGTGCCCGAAGCACGGCTGAGAGACGAGACCTTCTGGTTCGATTTCCAGACCAAGGTTGCGCTGTTCGAAGCCGCCCAGGAGGTGCTCGAGGATCCCTGGGCCGCTCGGCACATCGGTGCCGCGGCGATTGAGATGAACGTGTTCCCCGGGCTCAAGCTGGCGCTGCGGGCGATCGGGAGCCCTCGAATGCTCTACTCCCAGCTCCCACGTATCGGGCGCAAGTTCACGTGGGCGCACGACGTTGAGATCATCGAGCTCTCCGATGCCTCCGCGCGGCTCACGTACACCGATGTGGCTGGTGTCGGCTATCACCAAGTCGACTGTGACTACACCATCGGGATCCTGTCGTCGGTGACGACGATGTTCGAGCTGCGACCAGCTCACGTGCGGCACGTCGAGTGTGCCGTGCAAGGCGCCCCCGCGTGCGTGTACGCCTTCTCCTGGGAGGATCCCTCGTCCCTGCTAAAGCACGCAACGAAATGGCTCGCGGCGAGCGTTGTCGCCGGCTCGGCCGTGCATGTCCTGCGACCGAGCGTCTTGCCCGCGGCTGCCGGCGTTCCGGCGGTAGGCGCCCTCTCCGTGGTCAAGCGGGCATACACGGCGCGGCGCCAGCAGCATCGTTCCCTCGAGGTCGAGCTGCGCGATCAACGCGACGCGGCGGAGCGTCTCACCGCATCGCTGCGGGAGATGGTCTCCGATCTGAGGATCGAGGAGGTGCTGGCCAACATCGTGTCCAACGCGCAGGTGGCCGCGACGGGAAGGGAATTCGCGCTTCTCATCTCCGAAGGCAGCGCGTTTCACTGCCGACGATCATCCCGAGTGCCGAGCGACATGCTCACGGCGCTCGAGGCCTGGGCGGCTGGACATCCGGGGGCGCTTCAAGCACCGCTCACGCTCGACGACCTCGCCGATGTGCCCGAGCTCCAGCAGCTGACCGGCGACACCCGTCTCCCCGTCGGCACGCTGCATGCCGTTCCCCTGCTCTTTCGGAATACCACCCTCGGCGTACTGGTCGCCCTCGGGCACGGAAACGATCCGTTCGTGGCGCACGAGAAGGCAGCCCTCGATGCCTACGCTGCTCAAGCTGCAATCGCGCTGGCAAACGCCCGCCTCTTCGAGCGCCTCGAGGAGCTGGCCAAGCGCGATTCACTCACCGGGCTGTTCAACCACGCTCAATTCCACGACACCCTCGACCGCGAGCTCGATCGAGCAGACCGCTACGGGCACGCGCTCTCCGTGATCATGCTGGACCTCGACAGCTTCAAGACCTTGAACGACGAGTTCGGCCACGCTGAGGGCGACCGGGTGCTCAAGGAGGTAGCCAAGGCGCTGCAGGCCGCGTGTGGCCCGCCGGACGGGGCGTATCGGCTCGGGGGGGACGAGCTCGCGCTGGTGATGCCGGGCGCCTCAGGCACGCGTGCGAAGTCGGTGGCGCAGAGCGTGGCGAAGACCGTCGCCACGCTCGAGGCCGGGGTGACGATCGCCTACGGGGTAGCGCAGTGGCCGCAGGACGGGCCATCGAAGTCGCTGCTGCTCTTCAACGCGGATCGTGCTCTGTACGCTGTCAAGTCCAAGAGTGCTGCTTCGGCGGTGAAGCACCCCGGCCGGCGCCCTGCCCCTGGCGTCGAGGACCCACTCTGGGGCGACAGGAGCCAGCGTCAGCTCCGAAGCGTCACGAATGCCCTGGCCCGCGCCGTCGACGCCAAGGACTCCTACACCCGCAGCCATTCCGAGACGGTGGCTCAGCTGTGTGCGCTCATGGGCGAAGTGCTCGGCTTCGAGGGGGCCGGGCTCGAGCAGCTCCGGCTTGCCGGGCTGCTCCACGATGTAGGCAAGATCGGGATCGCCGACGCGATCCTGCAGAAGTCGAGCCGGCTCACAACAGCCGAGTACGAGGTGATGAAGACCCACACCACGCTGGGATACAAGATCGTGTGCGGTGCAGAGCTCG
>JBBQYZ010000684.1:0-2425 GCA_038208205.1 Gemmatimonadales bacterium
CATCATCTGGCTCATCGCCTCGGCCACGGCCGAGAGCTCGATGTCGGAGAGTCCGTCACCCATCGGCTCGTCGAGCCCCATCATCACGGCCGCGAGCGTCGCCGAGTCGCTCCGCGTCAGCACCAACAGGCTGCCGCCATCGACGCCCGAGACGATGTCGAACTCCACCAACACGCGCGCATAACCGAGCCCGCCCAGCGGGTCGTCGGATGGCTCCTCGATCGATGGCGTCGTGGCCGTCACGACCTCACCGATCAGCGCCGTCAGCACCTCGGCGGACGAGGTCGCGACGATGCCTGCAGTGCTCTCGACAGCGGCCAGTGTCGAGCCGGCGAGGTCGGCGTCCGCCTCGACCGGCGCGTTGCCAGGCTCCGCGTCCGCATCCGCATCGGCCGCGGGCACCGATGTCTCCCCCGGCCCGAACGACGATGCCAGGATCGCCGCGAACTCGGCCGGCACGACCTGCACCAGCGAAGCCGACAACGCGCCGGCGCGGACGGTGAACTGCGCGGTGAAGCTCGCCTCGCCCAGCGCCGCGGCCTTCTCCTGCGAGGCGATGATGTCGGTCGTCGGGGAGGCGATCTCGGTCGGCGCGCCGACCTGCTCGGCCAGGGCCGCCGCCACCTTCGCCATCACCTGGTTGATCGCTTCCGCGACCGACGACAGCTCGATGTCGCTCAGCTCACCCTGGTCGTCGCCGGCGTCCACGCCCAGCATCGTGCTCGCGACGGCGCGTGCCTGGTCGGACGCAAGCACGAACAGGTACTCGCCGTTCACGCCTCCGGCGAGCTTGACCGCGATGCACACCAGCGGGAACGAGAGCTCGCCCCAGGGTGCGGCCGATGAGTCCCGCACGTCGACGCCGTCGAACGATCCCTCCGCGTCGAGCAGCTCTCCGAGCACCTCGGCACAGGCCGTCGCGGCCAGCTCGGCCGACCGGTGGACGGCCTCGATCTGGCTCACGTCGCCACCTCGGCGCCGTCGCCGATCGCCGCGATGGCGCCCTCGTCGGCGTCCTCGATCCGCGCGACGCGATCGTGCACCTGCACGGCCAGCTGGCGCCGGTTGCTGCCGGGCATCACCTTGTAGGTCGGCGTATCGCCGGCGTAGAGCGTGAAGCCCTCGTCGATCGGGACGCCGAGCCGGATCACATCGCCCTCGGCGAGCGACAGCACCTCGTCGATCGTCAGGTCGACGGCACCCACCTCGGCGCGCACGCCGATCAGCACATGCTCCAGCGGCGGCAGCAGGTCGAGGCTCGCCGCGCCGGTGCGCTGGCCGGAGAAGTACGAGTTGGCCGTCAGGCTGGGCGCCACGGTCTCGATCGACCGCCACGGAAGGCAGAGCGTCATCACGCCGGTGGAATCGCCAACGCGGATCTGGAACGACAGCAGCACCGACAGCTCGGTTGGCGGCACGATCTGCACGAACTGCGGGTTCATCTCGGTCTGCCGCAGGTGGAAGTCGACGCCGACCAGCTCCGACCACGACGTGGACAGCTCGGCCAGCAGGCGGTTGATGATCGTGCGCGACAGGGACAGCTCGATGTCCGTCAGCTCGCGCAGGCGGCCGGCGCCCTGGCCGGTGCCGCCCAGCAGGCGGTCGATCATCGAAAAGATCAGCGGCAGGTCGAGGGCCAGGATCGCGTTCGACTCGAGCGGCTCCAACTCGAGGATGTTGGTGAACGCCGGCACCGGCAGCGACGAGATGAACTCGCCGTAGGTGACCTGCTCGGCGCCCAGCACCGAGATGTCGGCGACGGCCCGCAGCGCGCCCGACAGGTACGTCGCGCCGAGGCGCGCGAACGTGTCGTGCAGCATCTCGAGCGTGCGCAGCTGGTCCTTGTTGAACTTCGAGGGCCGGCGGAAGTCCATGTTCTGGATCCGGACGCCGCTCGGCAGGTTCATCGCGGCCACGTTCGGCTCGCTGGCGACGGCCGCGAGCAGGGCATCGATCTCGGCCTGCGAGAGGGTGTCGTTGCCGGGTGCCATCAGTGCTGCGTCAGCCTCTCGTCGCTCGTGGAGCTCACGCCCACCCAATCGGCGTCGGGGGACGATCCCTTTAGGCGGGCGGCGATGCGGGTATCAGCTGCGGCGGCGCGTGCGACCGGGCTCCCGCATCCGCATGCCGTGGTTGGGCGTCGCGGCGGCCCTGGAGGCCTGGTAGGAAGCCTCGGCGAACCGCTGCGCGAGGCGCGACCTGCAATGGGCGCAGCGGCCGTAGACGCCGGGCGGGCAGATGCACTCGGTGGGCATGTCCGCGCCGACCGGAATGGCCGCCAGAGCGCCTTCGGTGGCGAGCTCGCGGATGCGCTCGATGCTGATGCCCGTGGCGATCGAGATGCGGTCGACAGACTGGTTCGGCTGCGAGCAGAGAGCGCTCTCGATGAGATGCGCGTCGCGCAGGCGAAGCGAGCACGCCGGAC
>JBBQYZ010000685.1:0-2423 GCA_038208205.1 Gemmatimonadales bacterium
AGGTTGCCGTGCCCCGGGAACATCTCCCACAGGATGGGGAGGATACCCTTGTTCGACAGCACCATCTTCCACGCTGGCTCGATCAGCAGCGTCTTCGCGACACGAAGGTGGTCGCCGAATGGCTCGTGCATCATCCACTCCCACGGATACAGCTTGAAGAGTGTGTCTACGCGCGCGTCCTGGAGGTCGCACATCTCCCTCGCCTGCGGATCCCAGCCGATATCCGCCATCGCGATCAGCTTCACCTGCAGACCAGCCTGCGCCGCGGTCTCGGCGAGGTAGGCTGCGGTCATACCGTCCTCAAGGTCGTCCACCGACGCAAAGTGCACCACCGGCCCGAGCGGTCCGCTGCTCTTCAGGTCGTCCTGGATGTACTGCCAGTACGCGACGAGCTTCTCGTGAATCGAGTTGAACTGGTCGGCGCCCTGGTGCAGCGCCTGGAGCCAGTCCCACTGGATGACGGACACCTCCAGCAGCGACGTCGGCGTGTCCGCGTTGTACTCCAGCATCTTCGGCGGACTCTTGCCATCATACGCCAGGTCGAAGCGACCGTACACGCTCGGCGGTTCCGCCTCCCAGCTCTTCGTGATCAGCGGAACGGCGTGCGCAGGGATCTTCAGTTCATCGTAGCGCTGCTCGTCGATGACATGCTGCACCGCCTCGAGGCAGCGCTCATGCAGCTCTTTCGTCGCGCGCTCGAGCGTGTCGATCTGATCGGTCGTGAAGCGGTAGTACGCGTCTTCCGACCAGTACGGCGTCTGACCGGTGTGCCACTTGAGGCCACGCTCCTCGACCGTGGCCTGCCAGTCGGGGCGCGGCGTGCTTGCAATGCGCTCCACGTCAGCTCCCGCCGAACCCGCGAATGCCGCCGATGCCTCCGAAGCCGCCGCGCACGACCGTTGTTCGCCCGGCCGATGCACCTGCCGGATGCGGCGAATAGGCCGACGTCCCCAGTGACCGCACCCTGCCGCCCGAGCCCACGTAGCCGGAGTAGCCGTTGTGGTAATACAGAAACGGCATCGCGTAGGCGTGATGATACCACGCCCCGCCGTAATAGTAGCCCTGATGCTGCGTGGCGTAGAGACACGCCGCTTCGTTGTAGACCTGCGGAAGGCAAGGGTCCACGCCGGACACGGTGGCCGGACCATTGTTGCAGCCGACAAGAGCCGCCAGCGCCGGAACCATGGCGAGCGGGACGGCGGACGAACGCTTGATGGAGGTCATCTCGAGGGTGGGAAGCGTGCCGAGGCACTGACTGCGAGCTCGGATTAAGCATACCCTACGAAACGAATTCTCAGAAGGTGACAGCGGGCGATGGCGTTTGCCGCCATCGCCTGTCTTCTCCCACCGGCGCGAGTCGCTAGACGGAGCTCGCCACTTCGCGAATCTGGTCCGTGTGGCGACCCTCGTGACCGGCAAGGAAGAGCAGCCACTGGTAGACGTTGAGCGTGCCGATCCGCGGGTGAGCCGAGATGCTCGATCACTTCGGCGACCGACCAGCGGTCCCCGCCCGGTCGTGCGCGATGTACCGCAACCGGGACGGAAGCGACGGTGCTCATGAGGGAGGCGCGCGTTTCATCGAGGACGGAGAGGACTTCCTGGATACGTGGATGCATTGGTGGTTTGGAAGGCGGGATCGATCAGCGAAGGTGACGATAGCAGAGCGTCATCGACGTGCCGATGGTTGCGTCGGGCACTGGGAACGGCTGCTTGAGCGCCGCGTCGGGTGCAACGTCGGCGGCTGCGCGATCATCATCGCTTGACGCCGAAGAGTGAGAGGTCGATCGCCTCGCCCATCGCCTTGTAGCCTGCATCGCGGGGGTGGAGGTGGTCGCCGGAATCGAACGCCGGCAGGAACTGAAGCGGGTTGGCCGGATCACGCGTGATCGCGTCGAAGTCGATGACGCCGTCGAACTCACCGCTCGTCCGGACGAAGGCATTGACGGCCGCGCGGCGCGCCTCGAGCGCCGGCGTGAACGACGCGCGCGGGCCGGCTGGTGTGAGCGTGGCGCCGATGATCCGCACGTCGCGCTCGTGGGCGCGCATGATGAGCTGTCGATAGCCGAAGATGATGTCGTCTGCCGTCACGCCATCGCGCGCACTCGCGCCGATGTCGTTGATGCCCTCGAGGAGGATCACGTGCGTGAGGCCAGGCGTCGTGAGGACGTCACGATCAAAACGCGCCAACGCGCTCGGGCCGGCGCCGAAGGTCAGCACTCGGCCGCCTGAGATACCGGAGTTCACCACTGCAATCGGTGCTTCTCCAACACTGAGTCGCGCCGCCAGCACATTTGGCCAGCGTGTGTTGGCGTCGCGCGTGGACAGGGCGCCGTCCGTGATCGAGTTCCCGATCGTCGACACCACGCCAACGGCTGCACGGTTGGTGACGTCGACACCAACCAGGAATGGCCATACCACGAGTG
>JBBQYZ010000686.1:0-2414 GCA_038208205.1 Gemmatimonadales bacterium
CCGAAGCATGTGCGGCAGACCAGCGTCTGCCACGGTGGCTATTACCTCAAACGCCTCACCGAACCCCTTGTGGGGACCGAACCCTCCCACGTACAGCACGTACGGCGGGTCGGATTCCGCCGGCTCGATCGACTGCCGGAAGATGGGGGTGACGCCGTGATGGATGACGTGCAGTCGCTCCGACTTGAGCCCGAGATGTCGGACCGCCAAGGTCGCGGTGTGCGCTGAGATACAGATCACCGCACGCGCCGACGCCATCAGACGAGCTCGCAGGCGCCAACGCGCCAACTCTGGGCCCCAGACGTCGCTCGGGTACACGAGCGGAATGACGTCGTGCAACGTTTGCACCCAGGGTCCTCGATACCACAGAGGCGGATCGATACCCGGGCTGTGAAAGACATCCGGTGCCGCTCGGCGTGCATCGAACCCGATGCGGGCAATGTGCTCGTACCATTCGAGGCGCGGAGATGACTGCCATCGCCGACGAAGGTCGACCCGATGGACAGCGGCGTCCAACCGTCTCGGCCCCGACATGAGCGCGGAGACGTCGATGTCCGGCACGTTCACCAGGCTTGTGAGCAGGGCATCGACGTACCGCCCGAGACCGCGCCCCGCCGCATCGGGGTGCGAGACCAGAACGCCGTCGACCGCGACGCTGATCACGCGTGGTCGAGCGCTCGTCCGTAGGCCTCGACGATTGAGGCGGCGCAGTTGTGCCAGTTGAAGCAAGCCGCGCGCTCGGCCCCGACCGAGGTCATGCGCTCACGAAGAACCGCGTCTCGAAGCACCTGTTGAACCGCGTTTGCCCACGCCCCAACGTCACCAACGGGGACCAGGAGCGCCGCATCGCCGGCCACCTCGCGCACCGGTGGGATATCGCTCGCGATCACTGGCGTGCCACAAGCCATCGCCTCGAGTACAGGAAAGCCGAAGCCCTCCGCGACGCTCGGGTAGCAGAGTGCGACCGCATCGCGGTACAGCGCCGCGAGCTGTTCACGGCTCACGAACCCGAGCCAGCGCACGCGCTCGGCAACGCCCAGCTCTTCCGTGAAAGCGAACAGCTCGCGGGTCTGGCTCGACTCGGGGCCAGCGTGCACCAGCAGAAGATCATCAAGGTCAGCAACTGCGAATGCCTCCAGCAACGTCCGCAAACCCTTCCGTGGCATCTGCTCGCCCACCGCAAGGAGAAAGTGCGCGTCGATGACACGCTCAGGCTTCGGCGCGGGAAGGCGTGGGAGACCCGGGTATGCCACGGCGATGCGGTCCTTCGAAACGCCTCGGCGCTCGAGCGTGACGCTGGTCGCGACCGAATCCACGATGATCACCGCGACACGGTCGAGGTGCCGGACGAGTGCCTCGGTCTGGGCCACCAAACGTCGCGTGTGAAGGGTGGGGTGATCCAACGCCACGAGATCGTGCACCGTCGCGACGACGGGCTTGCGGGTCGAGGGCGGGAGCAGTCCGGTCGAATGAACGACATCGACCGGACCCGTAATCCACTCGGCTAGAGGCGGTCCGCCACGCGCCCAACTTCGGTGCACGATCCTCGCCGGAACCGGAAATCGCTTGCAGCCAGGCGGGACAGGGGCAACTGCCCGACCGACCGCGAACAAGCGCGGGGTCACGCCACGAGCCTGGAGAGCGGCGACGAGTTCTGAAACATATATCGAGATCCCGGTCCAACCCGAGATGACCGGCGTTGCATCGAGGGCGACCTGCATGGTCATCAGGCGTCGCTGCCGGCGGAAAGCATGATCTGTCGATAAAGCGCGACGGTATCGTCCCATCGAAACAGCGCTGAGCGCTCCACGCCCTCCGCCCTCAGCTCGTCGCGCCGCGCCGGCTCGTCGATCACGCGGTGTACCGCCTTTGTGAACGCCGCCACGTCGCCGTCCTCGACGAGCACGGCGGCCCCGCCGACGACCTCGCTGATCGAGGTGTTGTCGAAGGCGACGACCGGCACGCCACACGCCATCGCCTCGAGCAGCGGTAGCCCGAACCCCTCCGCTCGACTCGTGAACACGAGCGCAGAAGCGCCTCGGTAGACCGCGACGAGGTCGTCCACCCAGCCAACGACCTCCACACGGTCCGGGCGAGGACTGGCCCGCACGAGCTCGGCGACCCGCGCGGCCATCCAATCGTCTTGTGCCCCAACGATTCTCAAGTGATGGGGAAGCCCAACTTCCGCGAGTGCACCCACCACCGCCATGGCCTCCGCGTAACCCTTGTGCGGGCCCCACGCGCCGACGTAGAGAAGGTACGGCGGGTCGAGCACGGCCGAGGTACCAGGCGAAAACCGCGCTTCGGATGCGAGATGCACGACCTCGACCCGGGATGCATCGACGTCGAGGATGCGAATGACCTGGTCAGCCGACGAGCGCGAGTCAGCAACGACTCGAGCAGCGCGTCGAAGC
>JBBQYZ010000687.1:0-2406 GCA_038208205.1 Gemmatimonadales bacterium
CCCGTGGCATGCGCCCCTCGCTGGGCGGCGATGAGCGCGGCATTGCCGGTCCCGCAGCCGACGTCGATGACGCGATCACCCGGCGCGATGCCGGCCCGCTCCACCAGCGCCGCGGCCACTGGATCCAGCTGCTCCGCGGTGGTCTCGTAATGTCCGACGCCCCAGTCCATCCGCACGGCGCCAGTGTGACCGAACTCCCGCTCGCGAGCTCGACAGGATCGCGAGCAGTGAGACCGGAAGGAATCTCAGAGCAACGAGAACGGGCGCGCGACGGTGGCTTCCCCGCGGGCGACGCGGTCGAGGACGTGCTTACGCAAACGTGCGAGGCTTTCAGCCGGCGCCACGCTGTATTCCTGCGTCCCATTGACTTGCCGTTCGCGGGTGGAGGAACGCGTGGCCTCGCTTCCTTGCAGGGATGCCGGAGTGTCCACCTTGAACGTGGGCACTACGACCTAGACTGCGGCAGGTGTCCCGGCGGACCGGCGATCCCGCTCGCGTGTTCACCGGCATCGGCTCTTCATACGAGCGCGTCGCCACACTACTCTCGTTCGGCCAGGATGCGCGCTGGCGCAGCGCGCTCGTCGATAGCGTCAACGCGAAGCCGGGCGAGATGGTGCTCGATGTGGCGACTGGCACCGGGATGGTCGCGCGCGAGCTGAGCAAGCGCTACGCGTGCCGCGTCGTCGGGCTCGACCAGAGCGAGGACATGCTTCGCGATGCGGTGCGGCGCGATGGTCACATCCCGCTCGTTCGCGCCATGGCGGAGCGCCTGCCGTTCCCGGATCACTCCTTCGACCACGTCACGTTCACGTACCTGCTGCGCTACGTCGACGACCCGGCAGCGACGCTGCGCGAGCTCGCGCGCGTGCTCAAGCCCGGCGGGCGACTGGCGACGCTCGAGTTCGGCGTCCCGTCCAACCCTCTCTGGCGACTCCTCTGGCGCCTGTACACACGCGTCGGGCTGCGGATCGCCGGCCGCGCCGTGTCACCGCGGTGGGGGAGCGTCGGCGCCTTTCTCGGTCCGAGCATCGAGCGCTTCTATCGCGCGCATCCGCAAGGGCGCATCGAACGCTACTGGCGCGAGGCCGGGATGATCGACGTCGCGACCCGCCGCATGAGCCTCGGCGGGGGCACCGTGATGAGCGCGACCCGCTGCCAGCCGAGGACCGAGCCGAGCACGCGCATTCGCTCCCTCGGAGCCGCGTTCTACGCGCTCCGCCCCGGCGGCTGGCGCGACTACTGGACGCTGTTGCACCCGCCCTACACGCTGTGGCACCTCTCTTATGTGCTGCTCGGCGCCGCGCTCGCGCCCTCACCAGATCCGCGCATCGTGGGCGGAGCGCTGCTCGCGTTCGGACTCGCGGTCGGCGTGGGCGCGCACGCGTTCGACGAGCTCCAGGGCCGTCCGCTGCGCACGAGCATCCCCGGACCGGTCCTCGTGACGATGGGCGTGATCGCCATCGCCGCAGCGGTCGCCCTCGGCGTCGTCGCCGCGACGGTCGTCGGCTGGACCTTCCTCGCGTTCGTGGCGCTCGGTGCGGCGCTCGTGGCCGGGTACGCGTTCGAGCTACCGCTCGTGCATTCCGACGTGGGCTTCGCCGTCGCGTGGGGTGCGTTCCCGGTGGTCGCCACGGCCAACGCCGTCGGAGCGCCGCCGCTTCCGACCGTCGTCGCGGCGACCGCCGCCGCGTTCCTCAGTCTCGCGCAGCGCCGCCTTTCGACCCGCGTTCGCTCGATCCGCCGGCGCGCCGACTCCGTCCAAGGGGAGGTGCGGTACCGCGACGGCACCGCCGAGCGGATCGATGCGGGCGCCCTGATCGCCGCGCCCGAGAGCGCGCTCCGTTTGCTTTGGATCGCCGCGTTCGCCCTGGCTCTCGCCCTGCTTCTGTCACGCTGGACCGCCTGATGAGGGCACTGGTCGTTCTCGCGATCTCGCTCGCGGTGGTGCTGTCCGGCTGCGACGCCATCGCGGCGGTGCGGCAGAACTCCGCCGAGGACGCAGTGCGCGCGGTGTACGGCGACCTCGAGGATGCGGCGTTCGGCGATGCGGTCGCGCTCGTCCGCGCGAGCGACGGGGCGCCGCTGGCCGCCGACCGGCAGGCGGAGATCCTGCGCGCGTGGACAGACTCGTTCGCCGATGCGCCGTTCACCGTCGCCGACGTCGCGTTCACCGGTCGGAGCAAGCTCGCCGGCGCCGACGCGGCTCGCATCCGCGGCGGCGACGCCGTACGGCTCACATTCGAGCTCACCGGCACCAGCGCCACGAGCTGCATCGGCGTGCCGGCCACCGGCCTCGCTCTCGTGATGACCCGGATCGACGGCCGCTGGTACGTGGTCGAAGGACCCGACTTCGACCGTGCCCTGTTGCCCCACTGTTGATGCACGTGCGCCGGATCCCACGGTCCG
>JBBQYZ010000688.1:0-2406 GCA_038208205.1 Gemmatimonadales bacterium
CTCGAGGAGCTCAAGGGGATCCCGTGGCCCTGCCCGAACGAAGACCATCCCGGCAGCCCATTTCTCCACGGGCGGCTCTGGGATGATCCAATCACAGGTCCCCGCGCGCCGTTCATACCGGTGGCGTTCGAGCCACCGGTCGATGAGGTGAACGCGGAGTTCCCCCTCAGGCTGACCACCGGACGGCAGCTCGACTCGTTCAATACGGGCGTGCAGACCGAAGGATACGCGTCGCCCCTCAGGCGAGGCGAGCGAATCGAGCTGGCACCCGAGGACGGGGTCCGCCTCGGGTTCCGCGAAGGCGAGCGTGTGCGGATCGCCTCACGCCGCGGATCGGTCGTGGCGCCGGTGCACTTCGACCCCGGCCTGAGACCCGGACTCGCGTTCATGACGCTGCACTTCCAGGACGACGTGCCGACGAACTTTCTCACCATCGACGCGACGGACCCGAAGTCGGGCACGGCCGAATTCAAGGCAACCGCCGTGCGCGTCGAGAAGCTCGTGCCGACCGATGCCCCGGAAACAACCACGGAATTGGTCGAGGCCGGCGGCCGGATACGCTGAGTGGATCTTCATCTCATTCCAGGCGCGATCGCCACCGACCACGAGCGCGCCGTCATCGATCTCGCGATCGGTGCTGTATCAGATCTTCGAGCGGAAGGACAGCGTCATCTTCTGCTTCCGGCGCTTCACGCGGCCCAATCGCGGGTCGGCTGGGTGAGCGAAGGCGCGCTCAACCACATCTGCGCGAGGCTGGACATTCCGCCAGCAGAGGCGTACGGGGTCGCGTCGTTCTACGCGCTGCTGTCCCTCACGCCGCGGCCCCCCTCGGTCGTCCACGTTTGTGACGACATCGCCTGTCTGGCAAACGGCGCGACGAGACTGTGTGAGGAGCTCGAACACCGCCTTGGTCACCCCGGCGCGCTCGCGCTCGACGGGCAGGCGACGTGGCATCGGAGCCCTTGCATCGGCCAATGCGAACGTGCGCCTGCGGTGCTCTATCAACTCGCAGGGGAGCATCCGCACGATTGGACGCTGCCGGAGGCGGAGCCCGATGCCGTGCTCGCCGGCATCCGTGGTCAGAAACCAGCGGCCCGTGCCACGACGGCCGCCCCCCAAACCGTTGCGCCGCGGGACCCGGGACTGCGACTGCTGCGGCGCATCGGCCTCGTCGATCCGTCCAGCCTGGACGATTACCGCGCGCACGGAGGATATGCGGCTCTCCGGAGGGCGCTGGCGATCGGCCCCGAGCGCGTCATCAGAGATGTCACCGATTCCCGCCTCGTAGGCCGGGGCGGCGCGGCGTTTCCGACGGGCCGCAAGTGGGATGCCGTCGCACGATCGCCGCTGCACCCGCATTACCTCGTCTGCAATGCCGACGAGTCTGAGCCCGGGACGTTCAAGGATCGGGTGCTGATGGAGGAAGACCCGTTCGCGCTCATCGAAGCGATGACGATCTGCGGGTACGCCACCGGATGCGATCTGGGGTTCATCTACATCCGTGGAGAGTATCCGTTGGCGACGACGCGGCTGGCGGCGGCGATCGATCAGGCCCGCGATCGAGGTCTGCTCGGCGACAACGTGTTCGGCGCTGGTGTCCGCTTCGATCTCGGATTGAGGCGCGGGGCGGGTGCGTACATCTGCGGAGAGGAAACCGCGCTGTTCAATTCCCTCGAGGGGCGCCGCGGCGAGCCACGCAACAAGCCACCCTTCCCTGTCCAGGCCGGCCTCTTCGGCAAACCCACGGTCGTGAACAACGTCGAGACGCTTATGAACGTGCTCGATATCGTCCTTGAAGGGGGACCGGCGTTTTCCGACGTCGGCACATCGGGATCGGCAGGCACCAAGCTGTTCTGCGTGTCCGGATGCACGCGCACTCCGGGGTTGTACGAAGCGCCGTTCGGCATCACGTTGCGCGAGCTCATCGAGCTGGCAGGGGGGATACGGCAAGGCCGCCCGCTTCAAGCGGTGTTGCTCGGCGGGGCGGCCGGCGTGTTCATGCGCCCCGACGAGATCGACGTCCCTCTGACGTTCGAGGGCACGCGGGCGGCCGGTACGACGCTTGGCTCTGGCGTCGTAATGGTCTTCGACGACACCGTCGACCTGCACCGGATCGTACTTCGGATCGCCGAGTTCTTCCGCGACGAGTCGTGCGGGCAGTGTGTGCCGTGCCGGGTCGGGACCGTGCGGCAGGAAGAGGCGCTGCATCGGCTCGCCGCCGGCAGACCGCTGGGATCCGCGGCTGATGAACGCGCGTTGATCCAGGACATCGGCCAAGTCATGCGCGATGCTTCCATCTGCGGCCTCGGACACACGGCCTCGAGCGCCGTGGAGAGCGCCCTTCGCAAGTTTCGCCTGTTTGAAAAGGAAACCATGTCATGAGCGACGCGGCGGCGAACACGAGGG
>JBBQYZ010000689.1:0-2398 GCA_038208205.1 Gemmatimonadales bacterium
CCCGCCGAATGCAGCACCACCTCGGCGTCCCCGACCCGGGTGGGCGTGTCGTACGGGATGACGAGGGACTCGCGGGGCCCGCGTCGCGCCCGATGCAGCGCCGCCGTCTCGGGCGTGCAGACGATGCGGTCGGCCCGCGAGCAGTGGTCGGCGTGCGCGTGCGACACGAACACGCTGCCCGGTGCCCAACGAGCGTCGAGGTAGAGCCTCGCGGCCGGCAGGTAGAGTCCGTGGCGAGTCACCTGCACCAGTGGATCAGCGGCGTCGGGCGGCATGAGTTGGATACCAGACACTTTTCGGGCCAGCGGACTCCTCGCCGTCAGCGGCGAACGGTGTGGCGAACGGCCGAACGAGCTGCGGGGAGCGCCGCCGAAACCCGGGACGGCGTGAACGCTGCCGCGTCGGGAAAACGCCGATTGCCGCGCGCCGTCCCTGACGGCTAGCGTTCGTCATGCCGTTCATGTGGGCCGACACGCTCCTCGTCGCCGAGCGCGCGCACCTGATGCGCCTCGTCGTGTGGGGCGCGTCGAGCATCCTGGTCGGGACAGCCTTGCTAGCCTGGCTGCGGGCCGGCGCGCGCCGTTCCGCGCTGCTCGACCACTTCGCCATCCAGACGGCGGCGTGGGGCGCGGTGGATATCGCGCTCGCCGCCGTGGCGCGGGGCTCGCTCGCCCCGCGCGACGTGGCCGGCGCCACCCGACTCGACAGATTCCTCTGGTTGAACGTCGGGCTCGATGTCGGCTACCTGCTCGTCGGCATCACGCTCCTCGTGCTCGGCTGGCGGCTCGGACGCCGCCTCGGGCTCGTGGGCGCGGGGATCGGCGTCGTCGTGCAGGGTGGCGCGCTGCTTCTGCTCGATCTCATCCTGGCGTCGCAGATCTCGCGATGAGCGGGTCTTTCATCAGGGGCGTGCATGGCTGAAGAGACGCCGGACCTTCGGGGCACCCCCAAGCGGGAGGCATACGCGCTGCTCGACGGACACGTGCGCGCTGTCCTCGCGGGAGTCGACGACGACATTGCCGCGATGGCCACCATCAGCGCGCTCGTGCACCACGCCTTCGGCCACCTCTGGACCGGGTTCTATCGCGTCGTCGATCCGGAGCTACTGCGCGTGGGGCCGTACCAGGGCACGCTCGGCTGCCTCGACATTCGTGTTGGCCGCGGGGTGTGCGGCACGGCGGCGGCCGAGCGGCGCCCGGTCGTCGTGTCCGACGTCCGGGCGTTTCCGGGCCACATCACCTGCGACGCCCGCTCGCGCTCGGAGATCGTCGTCCCCGTCTTCGATGCCGGCGGTACCTTGCTAGCCGTGTTCGACGTGGATTCGAGCGAGCGCGCCGCCTTCGACGCCGACGACCAGGCCGGACTGGAACGCATCCTCCGATGGTTCAGCGAGCGCGTCGCCTGAGCGCGTGGCATGGACGCACCCGGTGGCTCCGCGTCGCGTTCCCGGCCACGCCATGCCAGCGTCATGCGGCGGCGATGCCCGCACACTATGTTTCGCCCCCCTCCCCCGCCCGCCCCATGCCCGCTCTCTGTCGTATCGCGTGACGTGACGACCACCCGCGGCTACTCCGATCGTATCAATCATGCCTTCGCCTTCGCGGCGAAGCACCACGACCGACAGGTCCGGAAGGGGACCCGGCTCCCCTACCTGACCCACCCGGCGAACGTGGCGGTGATCCTCACGCGCTACGGGCAGGACGAGCAGACGGTGGTGGCCGGCGTGCTGCACGACGTGATCGAGGACTGCGTGCGCGATGGCTACACGCGCGACATGCTCGAGCAGCGCATCGGCGACAAGTTCGGCCCCGACGTGCTCGAGACCGTGCTCGCCGTCACGCAGCGGCAGGTGGACGAGGAGGGGATCGAGCTCTCGAGCGAGGAACGCAAGGACGACTACCTCGCGCGGCTCGCTGCCGCGTCGGCGCGCGCGCGCTGGGTGTGCGCTGCCGACAAGATCCACAACGGCAACTCGATCGTGGCGGACCTCAAGCGCACGCTCGATCCCGACACGGTCTGGTCCCGCTTCAATGCCGGCCGGGTGGGCACGGTGCGCTGGTACCGTCGCGTTCACGACCGCCTGCGCGAGCTCCGCTTCGACGCGCCGATCATGGACGAGCTGCGCGAGGTGGCCGAGGAGCTGGAGCACCTCGGGAGTGCGGTGGGGCGATAAAACAGCAGGTGGGTAGGTCGGCAGGCCCGTATGTCGCGACCGACCGACCGACCGACCGACTTACCTACCGACCGACCGACACCTCCATCGCCTCGCCCGCCGGATACGTCCGCGCCACGTAGTCCTCGAGGATCACGAGGAACTCCTGCACGAGGTGGTCGCCCTTGAGCGTCGTCAGCAGCCTGCCGTCCATGTAGACGGGTGCCTTCGGCTCCTCGAACGTGC
>JBBQYZ010000690.1:0-2392 GCA_038208205.1 Gemmatimonadales bacterium
GTGCCGCTCGGTCTCAACAACTCGCGGCAAGGCATCGAAGTGGAGGGGCGCACGAAGCTGCCCGGCGAGGACATGGAGTTCGGCGTCAACGTCGTCGCGCCGCGCTACTTCGCGGTCATGGAGATCCCGCTGCTCCGGGGGCGCGACTTCACGAGCGAGGACCGTTCCGATGCGCCGGGTGCCGCGGTCGTGAACGAGGCGTTCGCCGCGCGTTTCTGGCCGAACGAGAACCCGCTCGGCAAGCGCTTCAAGAATGGCGGCGCCGAGTGGCGCACGGTCGTCGGCGTCGCCAAGGACGGCAAGTACGGATCGCTCGGCGAAGGCGCGACGCCGTTCTTCTACGTGCCGCTGCTCCAGAGCAACGAGCGCGACATGATGCTCGAGGTGCGCACGGCCGGCGATCCCCTGGCACTTCTGCCGGCGCTGCGTCGCGAGGCGCGGGCGTTGGATGCCGACGTGGCCGTGACGCTCACCACGATGGAAGAGCAGATGGCTGTGGCGCTGCTCCCGCAGAGGCTCGCCGCGATGCTGCTGGGCGTCTTCGGCTTGCTGGGCCTCACCCTGGCCGCGGTCGGGCTCTACGGCGTCATGGCGTACTCGGTCTCGCAGCGCACCCGCGAGATTGGCGTCCGCATGGCGCTCGGAGCGCGCGCCGAGGATGTGCGGGCGCTGATCACCGGCCAGGGGATGCGGCTCACGGCGGCCGGGTTGATCATCGGTCTCGTCGCCTCGATCGCGTTCACCCGCCTAACGTCCAGCTTGCTGTACGGCGTCGGCGCGGCGGACCCCGTCACCTTCGTCGGCATCTCGCTCTTGTTGGCGGCGGTCGCGGCGCTCGCGAGCTACCTGCCCGCGCGTCGCGCCACCCGTCTCGATCCCGTCGCCGCTCTGCGGCACGACTAGCTCACCTTCGTCCACATCGGAACCGCCAACACGCATGGACACGCTCCTCCACGACCTGCGGTACGCGCTGCGCACGCTGCTCAAGAACACGGGCACGACGACGGCCGCGCTCCTCTGCGTGGCACTCGGCATTGGCGCCAATGCGGCAATCTTTTCGGTCGTCAACGCCGTGCTGCTCCGGCCGCTGCCGTTCGCCGAGTCCGAGCGCATCCTCTGGGTCAACGAGTCGCCGAGGGCGGACCGCGGCGGCGCCGCGTCGCTGGCGGACTTCGTCGACTGGCGGGCGCAGGCGAAGACGCTGGAGCACCTGGCGGCGTACGACAACGCGTCGTTCAGCATGTCGGGCGGCAGCGTGCCGGAGCGGCTGTTCGGCACGTACGTGTCGCCCGAGATCTTCCAGGTGCTGCGCGCCACGCCGCTGCTCGGCCGCACGTTCACGGCGGACGAGGAGCAGCCGGGCCGGGGCCGGGTCGCCGTGCTGAGCGAGGCGCTCTGGCGTCGGCGATTCGGCACCGATTCGCAGGTCGTGGGCAGGATCATCACGATGGACAAGGTGCCCTACACCGTCGTCGGCGTGATGCCGGCGCGCTTCGCGTTTCCCATCACGCGGGAGCCGGTCGACCTGTGGACGCCGCTCGTGCTCACGCCCGACCAACTGAACCAGCGCGGCGCGCACTATCTGCAAGTCGTCGGACGACTCCGCGCGGGCTCGAACCTCGCGGCCGCGCGCGCCGAGCTCGCGACGATCGGCGGGCGCCTGGAAGATCGATATCCGGAAACGAACAAGAACTGGAAGGTGAGGGCGAAGCCGCTGCAGGAAGACATTGTCGGCAACGTCCGGCCCGCGCTCATGGTCCTGCTGGGTGCGGTCGGACTCGTGCTGCTGATCGCCTGCGCCAACGTCGCCAACCTGATGCTCGCGCGCGCCGCCGCCCGGCAGAAGGAAGTCGCCATCCGCACGGCGCTCGGCGCGAGCCGCGGCCAGCTCATGCGGCAGTTCCTCACCGAGAGCATGGTGCTCGCGGTGCTCGGCGGCGGCTTGGGATTGGTGCTCGCGATGTGGGGCACGGACCTGCTGGTGGCGCTTGGGCCCACGGCGATTCCGCGCTTGCGCGAGATATCGCTCGATGGGCGCGTGGTGCTCTTCACCGCGGTCGTGACGCTCGTGACCGGCGTGCTGTTCGGTCTCGTCCCCGCGCTGCAGCTCGGCAAGCCCGACTTGAATGGCACGCTCCGCGATGGCACGCGTGGCGCCACCGATGGCGGGCGCCGTCAGCGCGTCCGCAGCACGCTCGTGTCGGCGGAGATCGCGTTGTCGCTGATGCTGCTCGCCGGCGCGGGTCTGCTCAGCGCCAGCTTCCTGCGGCTGCAGCGTGTCGACGCGGGCTTCAATCCGCTGCACGTGATCACCACCGAGATCACGCTGCCCGATTCGGCGTACGCGACCGAGCAGAAGCAGATGGCGTTCTTCGACCGGCTGATCGAGAAC
>JBBQYZ010000691.1:0-2389 GCA_038208205.1 Gemmatimonadales bacterium
GGTGGCGGCGATGGCCCGAGTGCGCCGAAAGTCGAGAAGCCCAACACCGAAGAACTTTTGCCTTTTCGCCACCAACTGGTGGCTGGCTGGTCGCGCCGCGGCGCTCGCATTCTCGGGCGCCGCCTGCTTCTGGAGCGCCCGTTCCGTCGCCCGAAACGGACTGGCGCGACCTCTTCTCGCTGCTCTCGCGCTTGCGGCGGTGCTCGGGGCCGTCACGTCGCTGCTGCAGGCGTACGGCCTGCGCACGGAATACGTCAGCCTGAATCGCGCGCCCGGGGGCACCTTCGGCAATCGCAACTTCATGGCGCATCTGTGCGTGATCGCCATGCCTGCACTCGTGCTCGTCGCGACGATGGCGTCCACGCGGAAGGCGTTCGGCTGGTGGGCCGGCGGGCTCGCCATGGTCGCCGGTGCACTCATCCTCTCGAGGAGCCGCGCCGCCTGGCTCGGCCTCATCGTGGGCGCCGTCGTGCTGCTTCCTCTCGCCGTCATCGCATTGCGGCGCGAACGTGGCTCGCTTCGCCTCGGACGACTCTTCCTGCTCCCAGTCGCCGCCGCGCTCGGAGCCGGGGTCGCGCTGGTGCTGCCGAACTCCCTCGACTGGCGCAGTGACTCGCCGTACATGGATACGGCTCGCAGCGTTGTGAACTACAAGGAAGGCAGCGGCCACGGCCGGCTCGTGCAATACGGCAACTCCCTCCGCATGTCGCTGCGTCACCCCCTGTTCGGGGTGGGACCGGGCAACTGGTCCGTGGTCTATCCGCGCTTCGCGTCGCGCAGTGATCCGTCGCTCGCCGATGACGGCATGACGTCGAACCCGTGGCCGAGCAGCGACTGGATGACCTTCATCTCGGAGCGAGGCGTCGTGGCGTTCGCGCTGCTCGGGCTCGCGATGATCGCCCTCGTGGCTGACGGACTGCGCGCCGTACGCGACGGACCTACTCCGGAGGAGCGCCTCGGCGCCGGCGTGCTGCTCGGCACTCTTGCGACCCTGATCGTCGTCGGGACCTTCGACGCCGTGCTGCTTCTTCCGGTCCCCGCACTGATCGCCTGGGCGCTTCTCGGCGCACTCTCCCCACCTTCGCGCGAGCGACGCGTGTTCACCCTCACGACGCGGCGCCGTTTTCTCGCGGTGGTGGCAGTGCTCGCGGCGTGCGGGCTCGCTGGGTCGCGTAGTGCGACACAGCTCGTGGCGATGTCCATCTTCAGCAACAGCTCGCGGAGCACGGAGCTCGAACGCGCGTCACAGCTCGACCCAGGCAGCTACCGCATTCATCTGCGGCTCGCCGAGGGATACCTGCGACGCGGGAGCTGTCGTCGGGCCATTCCTCACGCCGGCGCGGCGAAGGCGCTCTATCCCAATGCGGCACCGCCGCAGCGGCAGCTGAGAGCCTGCGGTAGGTGAGTGCGCAGTAGCGTCCGCGCGCTCCTCGAACTGACCCTACTGGCTGTTGCCTCCCGGCAGCAGCAGCATCGTGCCGGGCTTGAGCACGCCGCGGGTGCTCCGGTGGTTCGCCTGCGCGAGCGCCTTGACGCTCACCCCCACCTTCTGCGCTACATCCCACAGGGTGTCGCCCTGGCGTACCACGTAGGTGCGTGGGCCGGTGTTGGCCGGGCTACGGCTCGCCGGCCCACTCCTGACAGCTCCGGAAGAAATCGCAACTTCTCCGTTGGCCCCAGCGGCCGCGAGCACACCAGCTGGCGCGGGGGTGGCCAGTCGCGGCACACGCACGCCGTGCGTGAGGTCAGGTAGGGCGACAGAGCTCCCGGGGGCGCGCAGCACCGCGATGTGCAGATGCACGGGGTGGTGCTCCTCCGTGGCCTCTACGACTCCCCTCCCCTCCAGATCGGCGAGCGCGTTGCGGACCCACGTGAGACATGGTCCCCGCGGCGGCCGCCGAATGTCGACGGCGATCCCGGTGGGATGCACCGAGTGCGGATTGGCATTGTGCGGCTGCCGGCTTTTCGGCCGCGCCGCGCTCGTAAGCGTGAGCGGCGCACCGCACGCGGCAAGATACTGCGGCGCGAACAGCGTGACGAAGCGCCGCGCTTCGGGCGTCGCGTAAGAGAACCCCACGCCACGAGCCAGCTCGTAGGTAGAATCGCCCGTGAGCGCGACGAGCCGTCCTTGCGCCACCGCCAGGTCGATGTTGGTGGGGGTGAGGTAGAAGGGGTACCGGTAGCGCTGCGCGAAGTCGTACATCTTCTCCACGCTCGGCCTCGACCCGCGGAGGGACTCCGGCGCGCGATTCGCCCGCTGGGCACCCGCCGCAGGTGCGGAGACCGCGGTGAGCACCCCGAGCGTAAGCGCCAGCCGGCGAGCGCGACCCTGGTTGCCGAGGACCTGCACGGCGAGATCGATCTGCTTCATACCCACGCTCGTATCGCA
>JBBQYZ010000692.1:0-2362 GCA_038208205.1 Gemmatimonadales bacterium
CCATTGATCTGTCCCGGATAGATCCTCGAGCCTGGCGGCAGGTCCACGCGCTGCCGGGACTCGTTGATGGTGATCGGGAAATCGTTCGCATCGTGAAGGATGACCCGCCCCCCAACGAAGCCAAGCCGGGGAGCCTCCCGCAGGCACGCCACGACGTGCGCGAGAAAGTGCTCGTCGACATAGCAGTCATCATCCACGAAGCTGATGATCTCGCCGCGGGCGGCCCTCCATCCGCGGTTACGAGCGCGCGCGAGCCCGGGCTCGGGCACCACGAGCACCGTGACGTCGGCGGGGCAGGCAGCGCTCACACGATCGATCGTGGCCTGCGTATCGTCGCTCGACCCGTTGTCGACGACGATGAGCTCCCAGGCGTGCTCAGTCCGGAGTCGATTGATCCGCGTCAGGCATTCGGCCAATCGCGACGCACGATTCCGCGTGCACACGATCAACGAGACGTTCATTTCAGGATTCGCCGCAAGGTGAGACTCGATGCGCGCAGTGCGCGCGTGATCTCAACTCGACGCCCGCCCAGCGCTCGCCCACTGGCGGTCGCTCTCCACCACGCGCCGTGGGCCGGGCCGGCAGCTCGCCCTCCGTGGCGGGACGACGCTCCGGCGCGCGCGGCCCGTGGCATCGGCCCCACGCGCGCGAGCCGATAAGTGCACGGCTCACACGTTGAAGCGGAACAACAGCACGTCCCCGTCCTTCACCACGTACTCCTTCCCCTCCTGTCGCATCACGCCCTTCTCCTTCACGCCCTTCCAGCCGCCGTTGCGGATGAAGTCGTCGTAGCCCGCGGTCTCCGCCTTGATGAACCCGCGCTCGAAGTCGCTGTGGATCACGCCCGCTGCCTGCGGCGCGGTGTCACCCCGGTGAATCGTCCAGGCGCGCACCTCCTGCTCACCGGCGGTGAAGTAGGTCTGCAGCCCGAGCAGCTCGAAGCCGGCGTTGATCAGTCGGTCGAGCCCCGCCGACTCGAGCCCGAGCGAGGCGAGAAAGTCCTTGCGGTCTTCCAGCGGGAGCTCGGCCAGCTCGCTCTCGATCTTGGCGGAGAAGGGCACGACGCCAGCCAGCTCCCCGCTCGCGACGACGGCAGCGCGCAACGCCGAGAGGTGCTGACCCTCCTCGCCGGATAATTCCGCGTCGGTGACGTTGGCCGCATAGAGGATCGGCTTGGCGGTCAGCAGCGACAGCGGCTTGAGGATCGCGAGCTCGCCGGGGGAGAGCTTCGCCTCCCAGAGCCCGCGCCCGTCCTTGAGGAAGCTGTACGCCTTCTCGATCGTCGGCAGCTCGGCAAGCGCCTCCTTGTCACCAGTCTTCGCCGAACGCTTCACCTTGTCGAGACGCTTCTCTACCGATGCAAGGTCGGCGAGCGCCAGCTCGAACTCGATGACCTCGCGATCGCGCACCGGGTTCACCGACCCCATGACGTGCAGGATGTCGTCGTCGTCGAAGCAGCGGACGACGTGTACGATGGCGTCGGTCTCGCGGATGTTCGCCAGGAATTGGTTGCCGAGCCCCTCGCCCTTGGACGCGCCCTCGACGAGACCGGCGATGTCCACGAACTCCACGGCCGCCGGCACGGTGCGCTGCGGCTTCACCACGTCGGCGAGGACGTCCAGGCGGCCATCGGGCACGTTCACGCGGCCGATATTGGGGTCCTTGGTGGCGAACGGATAGTTCGCGGCGAGGACGCCGGCGCTGGTGAGGGCGTTGAAGAGGGTGGACTTGCCGACGTTCGGGAGGCCGACGATGCCGAGTCTGAGCATGGGAACGACTGGTGGTGCGACGGGAAAATGCCGGAGCGAGCACGGGCGAGCACGCGGGAGCGCGAGCATTCGCGGATGCGCAATTCGTGAAAGCTAATCGCCCAGCCCAAGGCGCACCGTCTCGCGGCGTCGATCGACGAGATCGCAGGCGACATGCGATCTCGCGGCGCGCCCGAACGTCGTGTGCAGTGTCTCCGCGCCGTTGCGTCCACCAGACGCGAGGTGCCGCCTGACGCCTGCACCGCCGGGAGCGCGACGAGTATCAGCCCCCCGTCCCCCGCGCCTGTACGTCGAGCGCCTCCTTCATCCCCCCTCGAACCCAGGCCTCGACCGCCTCAGTCATCGTCGGAAACTGTGCGCGGATCGCCTCCGCCTCCCGTTTGCCGACCGCGCCGAGCACGTAGTCCGCGAGCGGTCCTCCGGGTGCGCGCTCCGGATCG
Organism: Gemmatimonadales bacterium; assembly: GCA_038208205.1. Lineage (GTDB taxonomy): Bacteria > Gemmatimonadota > Gemmatimonadetes > Gemmatimonadales > Gemmatimonadaceae > AG11. Next base: position 2,210 of record JBBQYZ010000692.1, read on the forward strand.
CCGATGCCGATGCGCAGCCGCGAGTACTCCTGGGTCCCGAGCGACTGCTCGATCGACTTCAGGCCGTTGTGCCCACCCGCGCCGCCTTTGGCGCGCACGCGCCAGGTGCCGGCGGGGATCGCCACCTCGTCCACCAGCACGAGCAGGTCGTTG
>JBBQYZ010000693.1:0-2358 GCA_038208205.1 Gemmatimonadales bacterium
CTCTACGGGCTCGACCTGCGCATCAAGCACGACATCACGCTCGCCGACCTGATGAACCGCGAGCGTGCCGTGGTAGCGGCGGCATGGGCGCGAATCGCTGGAAACCTCGAGCATCACGGCGTGACATCGATCCAGGGCGCCGCCCGCTTCGTCGACGCGCACACGGTAGAGGTCACGCGCTACGGCACTGCGGCGCGGCGAGTCTCTGCCCCGACTTTCCTGGTCGCGACCGGCGCGTCGCCCCTGTCCCCATCCGGGTATGACGTCGACGGTGACGTCGTGGTGGATTGCGACTCCCTGCTCACCCAGCAGCGGCTGCCCGGCTCGATGATCGTGGCGGGCGGCGGTGCGATCGGCTGCGAGTACGCGTGCATCTTTGCCGCGCTGGGGGTTCGCGTCACTATCGTCAACGAGCGGGCGCGTTTGCTCTCCCATCTCGAGCCAGAGATCGGCGACGCGCTCCGGCAGGCGATGACCGGACGGCTCGGCATCTCCATACACGCCAACGCCGAAGTGACGTCCGTGGACGTGCGCGACGGCCGTGCCCATGTCACGCTGTCGGACGATTATGCGCTCGACGCCGACCTCGTCCTCGCCGCCAACGCCCGCGTCGGCAACTCGGCGATGCTCGGGCTCGACGCGTTGGGGGCGCGCACCGACGAACGAGGCTTTCTCCACGTCGACGCGTCGTATCGCACCGCCCTCGCCCACATCTATGCCGCGGGCGACGTGACCGGTTACCCGGCGCTCGCCTCGGCAGCCCGGGAGCAGGCGCGCATCGCGATGTGTCACGCCTTCGATCCACACCACGATCGAGAGATCGCGACCGTCCAGCCGTACGCGCTGTGGACGATCCCGGAGATCGCCGTCGTCGGGGACAGCGAGGAGGTGCTTCGCGCGCGAGGCATCCCCTGCGAGACGGGACGCGCGTCCTTCCGCCTCAATCCGCGCGGCCTCATCGCCGGCGACGCTGAGGGGTACGTGAAGCTCGTCTTCCACGCCGATGATCAACGACTGCTTGGCGTGACCGTGGTGGGCGAGGGCGCGTGCGAGCTCGTGCACGTCGGCATGGCGGTGCTCGCGTTCGGCGGCACGATCGACTACTTCCTGCGAGCCCCGTTCAACATTCCATCGTTCGCCGAGACGTACCGGCATGCTGCCCAGGACGCCCAGTATCGGTTGACGAAGCATCGGCAAGAGCGGAGCGTCGGGCTGCAGCTCACGGCGGGCTAGAGCGCCGGCCGCTCGACGACGCCGAGTAGCGGCACGAGGGCGTAGGCGACGAGCGTTTCGTAGGCAGCCTGCCGGTCGACGAGTCCGGCGGTAAGAATGCCGACCGCGCCGGCACCGTGCTTGACGTTCCGGGCGCCGGTCACCGCGTCCATCGCGTGCCCGAGTTCCATCCCATCGCGTATCAGCGCCGCGACGCGCTCCGGCAGGCGCAGCGCGAGCGAGCCACCGACGCCTTCGCGTCCGTCGCGGTCGACGACCGCCGCCCAGGCGCAGGTCCGCACTGCGCCATTCTCCTCGGCCACCACACCGCCCTCGATGCCCACGCCGAAGTCGGCGTCAAGCGCCGCGCGGGCGGTGTAGGCACGTGTCATCGCGCCACGGATCGTTTCGGCGTCGCCCCATGGCTGATCGGGAACGCCGGAGGCCACGATCACTCCCGACACCTCCGCCGACACGTCGAGCCGAGCGAGCACGGCCCGCACCGCGCCAACCTTCACGGGATTCGTCGAACCGACGGCCACGCGGCCGAAGTGGGGACTCGCTGCGTCGATGCCGTACGTCACGCGCGCTGGCTCCTGGTCGGGGTCGGTGCTCAAGCTAACGCCGTGGCCAGGACGCGCCGGTTGCCGGCCGCCGGACCGCGGGATATGCTAGCGCACATGACGCCGCCGCTGGGCCTCTCCGCCTCGTCTGACCATCCCGCCGACCGTCGCGAGCGTCACCCGTTCGCGTTCGTCGCCGAGCGGCTCTGGCTGGACTTCGTGAACAGCGACACGGGCGCGCGCGGCAGCGATGTGCTGCGCGACTTCGATCGCTTCGTGCGCTGGCTCGAGGCGGCACAGGTGCTCGACGCCGAGCGCGCGGCCTCGATGCAGCGGCGCGCGCTCCAGCAGCCGGCGGGCGCGCTCGCCGTGCTCGGTGACGCGGGCAGGGTACGGGCTGTCCTGCGCGCCCTGGCCGAGCGTGGAGTGGTACTTACCGTCGCTCGTCTCGACGCCCTGGCGGAGATCAATCGCGTGCTGGGGCGCAGCGCGGGCACGCGTCGCGTCGAGCTGCGAGACGACGGCACCTTCGCCCGCGCGTTCGTCCCGGTGGGAGACGCCTTCGCCGGACTGCTGATCCCGG
>JBBQYZ010000694.1:0-2357 GCA_038208205.1 Gemmatimonadales bacterium
GGTGTCGCCACGGGCGGGCTCAACGGGAGCGCCGCGAGCGCGGCCCGAAACGCGGCGGCGAGCCGCTCAGCGAGCGTCGTGTCCCCCTCCTCCGCGCCGCGCATCACCTTCGCCGACCACGCGTGGGCGTTCGTCCACGCCTGTCGGCTCACGCCGAGCGCCGAGAGGACCTCGAACGTGTAGCGAAAGCGGCTCACGTGCGCGAGCACGAGAGCGTAGTCGTCGAGCGACCCTTCGACGTCGAGCCCTCTCGAGGGCGGCTGGATGGGGAGAGGATGGGGGAGCGTCATGACTCAAGGATTCAGATCGATCTTCCCAGCCTTGATCGTCACGGCGGCGTCGCCCGAAATGGTGACATTGCCGCCCGTGATCAACACGTTGGGCGCTGACACGCAGGTGATGGCAGCGCTCGAGACGCCCGTGAGCCCGGTCGAGGACATGAGGTTCACGGGCGCCGCCGACATGTCCAGCGCCGTGCCGTTCACGAAGACGAGCGGCGCCGTGATCGTCACGCTGCCGTCCCCGTTGACGACGATGATGGGGGCGGTGGCCGAGATGGTGTCGTCACCGACGAGGGTGACCTCCGGCGCATGCGCGAGGACGGTACCCGTCCCCTCGAGATCGATCATCGGGGCGTTCGCGGTGATGGTCGGATTCGCGTTGAGGGTCATGGTGCTGCCCGCTGTGATCTCGACGGTCGTCCCGGTCTCGATGAGCATCTGCTCGTCCGTGCCGATGTGCACGCCGTCGGTCGGCTGGTTCGGCGAGCCGAGCTGGAGGACGGTGTTCGAATGAGGGACGGTCATCTTCAGGCGCGAGAGGCCGTCGGTGTCGTCGATGTTGATCTCCGTGCCGCCGCCGGTGCGGATGACGTTGCGCACGGCGTTGCCGGAGCCGACGACGCTGGGCGTCGTGGGGTTCGGTACGGCGCCGGAAATGACGGGCCGATCCGGGTCCCCGTCGATGAACGTGACGAGCACCTCGACGCCGTCCCGCAGCGGGAAATGCATCCCGAAGCCCGCCCCGACGTGCGGCTGCGCCATGCGGATGGGCTTCGACGCCTTGCCCTTCGGCGCGGCTCCGGCGTCGAACATGAAGCGCACGTGGTAGCGCCCGTCACCGTCGAGCTCCGCGTAGGCGCCAGGCTGCTCGGCCTCGATGACCGCGTTGATCGCCCCGTGCACGCGTGGCTTGGGCGTCAGGCGTGCTGCGCGGTACGGCGTCCTGGCGTCGATCGCCCAGATGGCGTTGCAATATCGACGCTCGTCCCCGCGGCCGCGCCCGAAGACGGGCTGCTCGACGGCGTGCTCGACGCGCGTGAGCAGCCACTCCCCGGAGACGAGCGGGTGGTCCTCGATCTTCCCCCTTTGGCCGGGCGAGAGCAGGGTCAGGTCGCTCTCGCCCTCCAGCACACGGCGCCGGCACGCCGTCTCCTCCGCGCGCAAGCGGGCGAGGAGCTCCGCCTCCTCGGGCGTCTTGCAGTGCACGCCGCTCTCGACGATCAGCCCCGCGCTTCCGGCCGCGACCGCGGCGCCCGTGCGGAGCGTCACGCTCGGCGTGCGGTAGTTGTAGTCATCGACGGCGTAGCTCGCCGGCAGCGTCTCCGTGACCGACTCGACCTTGTAGAGCGCGGAGGCCTCGCCGCGCGGCTCGTAGCGCATCGGGGCCGAGAGCACCCCGAACCGAGAGTTGTCGTCCGCGAAGACAGCCACGTCGCGATCGGCGTGATGCTCGAAGAAGAGTGTGATGCCCCAGTGCTCGCAGAGACGCATCACGAAGCCGAGGTCGCTCTCGCGGTACTGGACGACGAAGTCGCGAGTCGGGTACGAGCTCAGCAGCCGGAGCTCGAAGTCGTCACCACGTTGGAAGCCTGCCTGTGTGAGCTTCGCCTCGACGATCTCCGGGATCGTCTTGTCGAGGAAGATCTCGGAGTCGACGTGTCGTGCGAGCACGGCGAGCCGCGGCACGAAGCGGATCCGGTAGGTCGCGTGGTGTCCCAGCGGCGAGAGGGCCGCCCGGATCGAGGTCGCCACGCCGTAGATGGTGCGCTCGATCCGCCCGCCGCGAAGGAAGCGGATTTCGGACGCCGACGAAAGGATCGTGGCCTCGTCCAGCAGCTCGAGGTCAGCTGTCTCGAGCGTGACGTCGAACTCGAACAACTGGCCGAGGGCCTCGCGCCCCTCGAGCTTGCGAACCGCGGTCCGACCCGCGGGAGTGGCCGGCGATGCGAACTCGACTGTGATGATCTCGGCCACGAGGAGCTCTCGCGGCGTGCATATGTGACGGAGTCAAACGCGTCAAGCGGCGCGAACTCGGGATTCCCGTCGGGCGGCGGCGCCCGTCGCTCCAGTTTGATC
>JBBQYZ010000695.1:0-2355 GCA_038208205.1 Gemmatimonadales bacterium
AGCGCGGCGGGGCGTTCAAGTTCCGCGGCGCGTACAACTTTCTCGCCCAGCTGACCCCGGGCGAGCGGGCACGCGGCGTGATCGCGCCGTCGTCGGGAAACCATGCCCAGGCGGTGGCGCTCGCGGCGCGTCTGTTCGGCTGCAGGGCGGTGGTGGTGATGCCCACCACGGTCACGCCGGCCAAGCGCGGCGGCGCGGAGCGGCTTGGCGCGCGCATCGAGCTCGCCGGCACGACGACCCAGGACCGGATGAATCGCGCCGTAGACCTGATGGAGCAGGAGGGGCTCACGATGGTCCCACCGTATGATCACCCCTGGATCATCGCGGGACAGGGCACGGCCGGGCTCGAGATCGTCGACGACATGCCTGACGTGGGCACCGTGCTCGTCCCGGTGGGTGGGGGCGGGCTGAGCGCCGGCGTCGCGGCGGCGATCAAGCTGCGCGCGCCGGACGCGCGGGTGATCGGCGTGGAGCCGTCGGGCGCGCCGAAGCTGTCGCGAGCCCGCGCGGCGGGGCGTCCGGTCCGCATTCCCGCGTTCGCCGGACTGGCGGACGGACTGCTCGCGGTGCAGGTGGGCGACGCGCCGTTCGCCCATCACGTGCGCTACGTGGACGAGGTGGTGCAGGTCGACGACGCCGCGCTCCGCCGCGCGATGCGACTGCTGCTGGACCGCATGAAGCTCGTGGCCGAGCCGAGCGGGGCGATCACAGTGGCGGCGCTGATGGAGGGAGTCGTCGTGCCGCGCGGGCGGACGGTGGCGGTGCTCAGCGGGGGCAACATTGAGTGGGACGGGCTCGTGCCGCTGGTGGGTGACGTGTGAGAGCAATGCGCTACTGCAGTCGAGCCTTCCGGTTGCCACGTCGATCTCGCGTGCGCCCTCGCCGTACCGCCCGGACTCCGTGACGCGCTGCCATACGGTCGTCGCCTCAGTCAGCACGGTGGCGAGCAAGGGCACTCCCCCGCCCTTCACGCGGGGACGACCAGTCCTCCCGGGGCGACGAGGCGGCGCAGGGGTGAACAGCCGGGCGTCGAGCCGAAGGCGAGTAGAGCAAGTCGCTCGCCCCCCGCCAAAAGGCCAAAAGTGAGTGCAGTGGTCGAGCAGTTCTGCGGTGTCGATCTCGGCGAGCGAGTGTCGGCCCTCACGACGACGCTCGACGCCAGTTCCGCCTCCTGGCGCACGCGCGCGCTCAAGTGCATGTCGAGCGCAACGTGCGCGACCACCTCGCTCGCCCGAGCACCAGGCGAGCGTGCGTGATGCGCTCCGCAACGTGTGGTCGTCGGCGACGCGTAAGGAAGGCGAGGCTCGCGTGACGCGCCTCGTTGCCGCACTGCGCGACCAGCCGCCGACGCCCGAACGGCTCGTCGACTGCTGGAGCAGTGCGCACCCGACACGCTCGCGGTGCACGTACTCGCCCACCGCGAGGCTCGCAATGACCGACGCCATTGCGCACGACCATGCGGAGGTGCGCCGGTGCACGTCAGTGATCCGCGTTTTCCCCAACCAGGCCAGCTTCCTCCACCTCGCCAGCGCGCTCGCCGCCGAGCGCAAAGACCGATGGCTCGCGCGCCCCTACGTCGGCGTCGTGAGCGCCAGCCGGCCGGCCGGGGAGGTGGCCGACACCGCGTAAATCACCCCAGGACCCAGAACCGATCTACACACTCTCCTGCACTTGTCCTCTGACTCTAACCCCGATTGTTGCGTTACGAAGTTTCTCAAGAAGGATCGGAACTCAAGAAGAGATGCAGCACCACCACGACCGCGACCACGACACCAGCCACGATCAGGGCTACCTTCGTCGGTCGACCGAGCTGCTCAGTGTGTTCATCGGTGGAGCGGCGAAGCGCTGGAGACATGATGCGATTCGCGAGTGTCGAGTCAGCACCGAGGGTGTGTTCAATGGAAGCGCTGGATTGCTGCGGCGCCGCCGTGATTGGTCGCCCACGGTCGGCGTGTGATACGGCGGCGGGCTGAAGGACTTGGCCACTGGTCACGCGCGGTATCACGAGAGCGGAAAACGCGAGGAGGATCGCAGCGGCGCGACGCCGACCTCGTGGCATCATCAAACATGGATGGGAGTGGGGCATCAAGGAGACCTCCGGGGTGAGCAAGGACACACCGACGTTCCACCCATGCCTGCGTGTCACTCCTGTTTCCAGGCGGTGAATACGTACCGGCTCCGCCGATACGTACCCGTTCCGCCGATCAGAATCCAAAGTCGCTGAGCAGTAAGCTGTAGGCCGTCGCGGAGGAGGAATAGTCATTCGTCCAACCACCAAAGCTCCAGTAGTCCCAATAGCACTCCCTTCCGGGTAGGTTCAGTTCAGGGCGGCGGCTCCGATTACAGCCCGTGTAC
>JBBQYZ010000696.1:0-2351 GCA_038208205.1 Gemmatimonadales bacterium
CGCATCCCGCTGGCGCGGTTCTACGGCGACAAGATCGTCATGGCCCTCATGGGTCTGGTGATCCCGCCGCTGCTGGCGTTCCTCTTTGAACAGATCGGGTTCGGCTTCCCGATCTCGATCCCGGCCATCGCCTCGCTCGGCCTGGCCGTGGGCATGTTCTTCCTACCCAACTACAACGCCGTCGACGACGCCAAGCAGGCCCGGCTGGAGTTCGCCCGCGCGCTGGGCGCCTACATCGACCTCGTGGCCCTGGAGCGCAACAACGGCTCCGGTGTGCGGCAGGCGATGGAGTCCGCCGCCGAGGTCGGTGACTCCTGGGTGTTCACGCGGCTCTCTGAGGAGCTGACCCGCTCACGCTGGTCGGGCCAGCCTCCGTGGGATGCCCTGCACGCGCTAGCCGAAGAGCTGGGCCTGCCCGGTCTCGACGACTTCGCCGACATCATGCGGCTTTCCGGCGAGGAAGGCGTCTCGGTGTACGCCAACCTCCGTGCCCGCTCATCGGCGATGCGCACCGCGATGCTCCACGACGAGATCGCCGAGGCCAACGCCGTCGGCGAGCGGATGACCATCCCCGGATCCCTGCTCGGCGTCATCTTCATGGCGCTGCTCGTTGCCCCATCCCTGCTGCGGATGTTCAGCAACACCTAACAACCAGTGACCCCTTGAAAGGGAACTCTTCGAAGGAAAGGAACGCCAGCCAATGAACCGATTGCTCACACTCCTACTCACGCTCCATCTCGGCGTCGGTGCGCGACTCCGGGCCCGGAGTGAACGAGGCTCCGTCACCACGGAGCACGTTCTATGGGCTGTGGCCGTGATCGCCATCGTCGGCATCGTGGTTGCGGCGGTGAAGGCGTATGTCGAGAGCCAGGCCGGAAAGATCAAATAGCAGGCTGCGGGGCGAACGAGGCTCGGTCTCCATCGAACTGGTCATCCTGCTCCCTGCCCTCTTCGCGGTGATGTTCCTCGGGATGCAGGCCGCGTTGATCTACCACGCCCGCACGGTGGCGATCGCTGCCGCGCAGGAGGGTGCCCGCGCCGCTGGTGGCGAGAACGGCAAGTCGTCCGACGGCATCAGCGCCGCCTCCGCCTTCATCACCGACGCCGGGGGTGCCGACGTCCTCTCCGCCGTGAACGCGACGGCCAACCGGACGGCCACGACGGTCACCGTGACTGTGACAGGGCACAGCCTGAGCGTGATCCCGGGCTGGAACCCGGTGATCACCCAGTCGGCATCACTGCCCGTGGAGAGGCTGACGGCTCCGTGACGATGTGGATACGCATGAGGGACGAGCGAGGCTCCGCGGCGGTCGAAGCCGCTATAGGCCTCCCTGCCTTCGTGCTCTTCGTCGGGCTCATCATCTTCGGTGGTCGAACCGCCACGACTCACTCAGCCGTCGAATCTGCTGCTGCCGACGCCGCCCGCTCCGCCTCGATCGCGCGCACCAGCGCCGAGTCGAAGATCGACGCGAAGACTGCTGCGCAGGCGAGCTTGGCCAACCAGGACATCCACTGTCTGAGCGTGGACGTAGTCGTCGAAGTGTCCGATTTCGGCAAGCCGGTCGGAGAGCCCGGGTCAGTGACCGCGACCGTGGAGTGCCTTCTCGACCTGGCCGACCTGTCCGTGCCGGGCGTCCCAGGAAGCCGCCTCATCAAGGCGACCATCACCAGTCCCCTGGACACCTGGAGGGAGCGCGGATGATCCGGCGCACTCGCGACGAACGCGGCTCCATCAGCATCTGGCTTGTCACGTCGAGCTTCGTAATGATGATGCTCGTCGGGCTGGCCGTCGACCTTGGAGGGCAGGTCCACGCCAAGCAGCGCGCCCACGACATCGCCGCCCAGGCCGCCCGGACGGGCGGCGAGCAGGTGCAGGCCGCTCCCGCCATTCAGGGTGACTACCTCGCCATCGACACCTTCGCCGCGCGCAAGGCTGCCGAGAACTACCTGGCAGCCTCCGGCGTGACTGGAACGGTGACCGTCACTGGCGGCGACACCATCACGGTGAACGTGACCGCCACCTACTCCCCCAAGTTCTTGAGCTTCATCGGCCTCGGCGACATGACCGTGACCGGTGAAGCCTCAGCCCGACTGATTCGCAGCCTCGGAGGGAGCGAACGATGACCCGACCCACGCTTCGGCAACGATTCCAAGGTCTCGCGGCGACGATCGTGATCCTCCTGCTTGTCGTCGGCACGCCGCTCGTGCTCATCGCCATCGGCGCGGCTCCGTGGGACGCAGACCTCGGCGAGCTTCGCACGCTCCTGTCGAGCCCGGACGATGGCACCCTGGCGATGGTCGTCATCGCCGCCGTCGCGTGGATCGCATGGCTGGTGGTCGCCGTCTCAGTG
>JBBQYZ010000697.1:0-2331 GCA_038208205.1 Gemmatimonadales bacterium
GATGATCTCGAGCGCTCGCTGCTCGATCTCGCGCCTGATCACATTCGCCTGATCATCGCCGTGTTGCTGGTTCAGCTTGGTCGACTCGACGAGGTCCGTGAACAACACGGTGACTGTGCCCTCCGGCACCGCGCCCGCGGCGGGCCCGCTGAGTGGGGTGGCCGGCACCCACACAGCTTCCCACGACACGCCTGCTTCCTGCGCCACACGCACAGGTGCGGTGGTGGGCCTCGGAGCGCTCTCAGAGGTGACCGAGCGCTGTAGTCAGCGGCCGAGCGTCTGCAACGCGACATCGGGCACGTCGGTGATCAACGCGTCGATGCCGGCCGCGGCGAGACGCGTGAGCTCGGCCGGATCGTTGACCGTCCACACGTTGATCTCGAGGCCGAGATCGTGCGCGCGAGCCGCCGCCGACCTCGCCCGCGCGCCGGCGACCGAGCGAAGGTCCGGGTGGAGCGCGTCGTGCCCGTGCGAGGACGCCACGAGCAGCGCCTCGAGCGGGTCCTGCCCCCACGTGAGCAGCGCGGTGCGAAGGGAGGGGTCGAGGGAGCGGATCTGGTCGACACTCGGGAGGTTGAACGACGACACGAGCACACGGTCCCGGCCGCCCCGCGCCGCCAAGAGGTCCACGAGCAGCTGCGCCATCCGGTCGGACGGATCACCCGTGCCCGCGCTCGACACGGCCTTGATCTCGACGTTGACGAGGCGGCCGGCACACACGTCGAGCGCCTCGCTGAGAGTGGGCACGTCCGGGAGGGCATCACGGACCGCGGTGGATGTCATCTCGGCCAGCAGCCCTGCGGGGGTGGCGCCATCGTGACGAACGACCAGTACCTCGTCGATCGTGCGATGGATATCGAGTTCCACGCCATCGGCGCCGAGTGCCACCGCGCGAGCGAACGCGGCGACCGTGTTCTCGGGCGCGTCACGATTGGCGCCACGGTGCGCGAGGACGAGAGTCACGCCTGCGGATGCTACGGCGGGCCCAGAGAAACCGCCGATGAACACAAATCAGGGAGAAATTCCTGGTCAGGCCCTTGCGGAGGCCATCGAAGGGTCAATAGTCTCATCCCCCGCGGGTGACGCCGAGGCCCTTGTGAACTTGTGCACGAGCCTCGGTTCTGCCACAGCCGCGCACGAGAACCGGAGGCACAGGGGTGGCACTGACTTGGGTTCGGACCCACGAATGGGACATCACGGCATGGCGAAACCGCTCTGCCTGCCGGGACAGCGATCCCGACGTGTTCTTCCCCATCGGGAGTACAGGACCCGCACTCGAACAGATCGAGACCGCTCAGCGCATCTGCACGGCGTGCACTGTGCGCGACGAGTGCCTCGAGTTCGCGCTCGCTACGAACCAGGAAGCGGGCATCTGGGGGGGCACCACCGAAGAGGAGCGCCGCAAGCTGCGCAAGTCGTGGCTCTCCCAGCAGCGCCTCTACGCCACCTGAGTCGAGCGTCGCGCCGCGGCGCACCTTGAGCGTGGAGCGCGGGCGGTCAGATCGTCGCGCGACCGAACCTCTGCAGCGGGATGACGACGTGCACGCGCGTGCCGTCGTCGCCGTAGAGCTCGATCGAGCCGCCGAGCTCGGTGGTCACGAGGGCCTGGACGATCGAGAGCCCGAGCCCTGACGATCCCTCGACGGTGAATCCGGGCGGCAGACCGATGCCGTCGTCGACCACGTCGACCTCCACCCCGCCGTCGTGGCGTGCGACCCGCACCGAGACGTGGCCCGACGACCGGCCGTCTACCGACGGAAACGCGTGATCGGCGGCATTCTGCATGAGCTCGTTGAGCACCACCGCGAGCGGCGTGGCGACGTCACCGGGAAGCAATCCCGCGTCTCCGACCACCTCGAAGCGGAGATCGGCATCGGGAGTGGCGACAGTCTCCTGCACGACATTCACGAGCGGCTGGAGAATGTCGTCGAAGCGCACGACGTCGGCCGGCGTCCGTGACAACGTCTCGTGCACGATGGCGATGGCGCGGATGCGCCGTTCGGACTCTTCGATCGCGGCGCGCGCCTCGCCCGACTCGAGTCGTCGGCCCTGGAGCCGGAGTAGCGCCGCGATCGTCTGCAGGTTGTTCTTCACCCGATGGTGGATCTCGCGGATGGTGGCATCCTTCGACAACAGCATCCGGTCGCGGCGACGCAGGTCGGTGACGTCGCGCGCGAGCACCACCACACCCGCGATCTCGTCGCGGTCGAGGAACGGGATCGCCCGGACGAGCAGCGACATGTCGCCGTGCTCGATCTCCTCGGTGACCGGCGCGCGCGTGTCCACTGCGGCGGCGGCCGCGTGCTGGTCGAAGTCCATGTCGACCAGCTG
>JBBQYZ010000698.1:0-2330 GCA_038208205.1 Gemmatimonadales bacterium
CTCGGCATCAGCAACGCGGCCGAGGTCGCCCGTGTCGGGGAGCGCGGCGTCGATGTGATCGTCGTCGATCACCATACCGTCCCGATGATGATTCCGGCGGCTACGTCCGTTATCAATCCACACATGGACGAGAGTGCATACCCGTTCCACGATCTCGCCGGTGTCGGCGTCGCCTATGCGCTCGTGCGGGCGCTGGCGGCATCAGGCGTCCCCTTTACACGACCCGACCCTGGCATCCTCAACACGCTCCTGAGCTTCGTCGCGATCGGTACGGTCGCCGATGTCGTCCCGCTCATCGGCGAGAACCGGACGTTGGTGCAGGCGGGTTTGCGTGCGCTGCGCAAGACGGACCACGCGGGATTGCGGGCGCTTTTCGAGCGGGCCGGTATCCAGCAGCGCGAACTGGAGTCCAGCCACATCAGTTTCGGCATCGCGCCGCGCCTCAATGCGCCGGGCCGGGTGCGCGGTGTGGAGGACGCCTATCGGTTGCTGATGCCGGATTCGGCGGTCGAGGCGCGGATGGCGGCCGTCGCACTCGACGAGGCGAACCGCACGCGCCAGGGTGAGACACAGCGTGCCGTCACGGAAGCAATCGCTATGATCGAATCGAACGGGCTCGCGGAGCGGGATCGCGTGCTCTTCGTCGGCGATCCGTCGTGGAGCATTGGGGTCGTTGGCCTTGTGGCGGCAAAACTCTCAGACCGCTACCACCGGCCCGCCTTCGTCTACGCGCGCGGCGAGACGGTGAGCCGGGGGAGTGCGCGCAGTATCGCCGCCTTCAATCTGATCGAGGCGTTGAACGCCCATGCCGACCTGATGAAGCATCACGGCGGCCACCCCCGCGCGGCGGGCTTCACGGTGGCGAACGATCAGATTCCCGCGCTCCACGCCGCCCTGCTCGATCATGCCGCCGCGCTGACCGACGAGGACTTGCTCCCGACCTTGCGGCTCGATGCGATCCTTGAACACGACGAAGTCTCGCTGGCATCACACAAGCAGATCGAAGCGCTGGCGCCGTTCGGTCACGAGAACCCGGAACCGCTTTTCCTGCTCCCCGGCGTGCGCGTCCGAGAGGTGCGTACGGTCGGCGCAGATGGATCGCATCTGGCATTCCAGGCGGTTCTTGAGACGGGCCAGAGCATCCGCTGCATCGCCTTCGGCCTCGGCCCGTGCGAGCGGGAACTGAGCCAGCCCGTGGCGATTGATCTCGCCGTGACCTTGCAGCGCGATGTGTGGCACGGCGACGAGCGGTTGCAGCTTCGCGTCAAGGATTTCCGCCCGACGGAGTAGCATCGATACGATGGTGACGGCGGGCTCGGAGCGAAAGGTGACTGCCCCGGCGTCGCGGAGTTGTGCAGAGGGGAGAAGTGAAGCGATGGCGATGGAACCGCTCATCTCGATCTCCGACCGCGATGAAGTGCTCATCCTCGACAATGGCTGGGCCGCATCCTACAAGGACGGCGTTTGGCACCAAGGCTTCCTATTCACGCACGAGTATCTCGCCGAACACTTCTCGCCCTTGTGGAACCGGGAGGAGGCGCAGCGACTCCTCGACGACGCACGGGCGGCGCTCGGCGCGCCGAATGCGGCCCACGCGCGGCAGGAGGGGCGCGTCCTCCACTTCCCGGACGATTCTCCCGTCGGCACGCTGTACTGGGACGGCGGCCCACTCCGCACCGATGCTCGCGGCGCGGTGGCGATCCCGAGCGGTGTGCAGGTGACCCTGTACATCAATCCCTCGGCGACGGACTTCTCCGCGCTCTCGTCCCTGCTCCCCGATGCCCTGACCGAGATCCGTTTCAACGATCTCGGTCAGCCACGCCGACCCAACGACGATGCTTTGGACCGGGAGGTCCGGCACCTCGCCCACCTCAGCGCGCTGACGTGCCTTGATATCTCATTCACCGGGATCACCGACGCGGGGTTGCCTCACCTCGCCCGCCTCATCAACCTCCGGGAACTCGACCTCTCCCAAACCACGATCAGCGATCGAGGACTGGTCTACCTCGCCGCGCTCGCCAATCTTGAACAATTGTCGCTCGCCGGCACGGCGGTTACCGGCGGCGGGTTCGCCCACCTTGGTCATCTCGCTCACCTGCGGGAACTCCGACTCGACGGCACGGCGAGTGGCGACGCCGGGATGGTCCACCTTGGCCGTCTCGCCAACCTGCGGGAACTCCATCTGGGGGACACGGCGGTGACGGATGCGGGGCTCGTACCGCTCGCTGGCCTCAGCCATTTGGAACGGCTCCATCTCTACGGAACCGCGATCACGGACGCGGGGCTGGTCTCGCTCGGGAAGATCAGCGGCCTGACCTACCTCGATCTCA
>JBBQYZ010000699.1:0-2330 GCA_038208205.1 Gemmatimonadales bacterium
CCTCAGGTGGTCAGGAGCGACGCGCGCATGCGGGAGCGCGTGGATGTGGTGGACGTCGTGCGCGGCATCATCATGATCCTGATGGCGCTCGATCACACGCGAGACTACTTCGGTGACGCGAGCGCAAGCCCGACGAACCTCGCCACCACCACCGCGGCGCTGTTCTTCACGCGCTGGGTGACGCACTTCTGCGCGCCCACGTTCTTTCTGCTCACGGGCACCGGCGCCTACCTGTCGCGCCGACGGCGCTCGGTCGGCGACCTCTCGCGCTTCCTCGTCACGCGCGGGCTCTGGTTGATCGTGCTCGAGCTGACGGTCGCCCGTTTCTTCTGGCAGTTCAACGTCGACTATCGCATCACGCTGCTCAACGTCCTCTGGGCGCTCGGCTGGGCGATGATCGTGCTCGGCCTGCTCGTCCGTCTGCCGGTACGCGCCGTGGCGGCGATCGGCATGGTGATGATCGCCACCCACAACCTGCTGGACGGCGTGCAGACGGCATCGTTCGGGGCGCTCGCGCCACTCTGGACGCTGCTGCACAGCCCGGGCTTCATCCTGCCCGGTCCGGCGCACGTGGTGTTCGCGGCCTATCCGATCATCCCCTGGGTGGGAGTGACGGCGACCGGGTACGCGCTCGGCGCGGTCTGGGATCTGCCGACCGACCGCCGCCGCGCCCTGCTGCTCCGGCTCGGCATCGGCTGCATCGCCGCGTTCCTCGTGCTGCGCGGCTTCAACCTGTACGGCGACCCCGCACCCTGGGCACCGCAGGCGCGCCCGTCGTTGACGCTGATCTCCTTTCTCAACCTCAACAAGTATCCGCCGTCGCTGCTGTTCCTGCTGATGACGCTCGGTCCCGTGCTCCTCGCGCTCCGCGCGCTGGACGGGCGGGTCCCCCGCGCGCTGCGATCGGCGCAGATCATCGGCAAGGTGCCAATGTTCTACTACCTGCTGCACATCCTGCTGCTCCACCTGGTGGTGGTGGTGGCGTATCTCGCACGCTTCGGCACCGCGCGTCCCGCCGTCGACTCACCGACGCTCGACAGGTTTCCGATGACGCAGCTGCCGAGCTGGCCGTCGTCGCTGCCGATCGTCTACCTCGTGTGGATCGGCGTGGTGCTGGCGCTCTACCCGCTCTGCCGCTGGTACGCCGGCGTGAAGCGGCGCAGCGGCAATCCGTGGCTGAGCTATCTGTAGCTCGTTTGCTCTCGTGGGATCGCGGATCGTCGCCGAGGGAGCGGATCAGCGATGCTCCCATTCAGTGCCTTCTCCATCCGCCGCGCGGCTTCCCGGATCGTCGACTCGGCGTAGCCCGCGTAGCCGAACAGCAGCGCGCCGCGGGCGCCCGGGGCACCGTGCGCGCCGCGTCCCGTCACCGGCAGGCGGTATGACGAGAGCGGGGTCGCCACGACTCCGCTGGCGAGCGCGATCTCCGCCAGCGTGCGATCCGTCAGGCCCTTCCGCGCCAGCTCATCGCGCAGCCATCCCACCAGATGCATCCCGGCGGGCGCGGGACGCGCGTCCACCCACCGCGCGAGGTGCGTCGAGGCAGCGGACACCATGACTGCCTGACGTTCGGCGTAGACGAGGCGCATGCGGCGCACGTGCCGCGCGAAGTGTCCATCGGCGATGAATTCCGTCAGCACTGCCTGCTCCATGGTAGGAGTGTGCCCCACCGCCGCACCCTTCGCCGCCGCGAAGATGTCGACGAGGGCGGGCGGCACGATCAGGTATCCGAGCCTGAGCGCTGGGCAGAGCGTCTTGCTGAAGGTGCCAACGTAGAGGACGCGCCCATCGCCGCTCGCGCTGCCGCTCGCGCTGCGGTCGACGTCGAGCCCCTGCAGCGACGCCAGCGGCCGGCCCACGTACCGGAACTCGCCGTCGTAGTCGTCCTCGATCACCCACGCGCCGGCGCGCGCCGCCCAGTCGAGCAGGGCGAGCCGGCGCGGCATGCTCATCGTGACGCCGAGCGGGAACTGGTGCGACGGCGACACGTACGCGACGCGGGCCGCGGGACTCAGCGCTTCGCCGGCGGCGACATCCAATCCCTCGGCGTCCACCGGCACGGGAACGAGGGTGGCGCCCGCCGCCTCGAACGCCGCTCGCGCCCCGAAGTACGCGGGATTCTCGAGCCACGCCGTTTCGCCCGGCCGCAGGAGCACCCGCGCCACCAGGTCGAGCGCCTGCTGAGCACCCGCGGTCACGATCACCTGGCCTGGCTCGCAGCGCACCCCGCGCGAGAGCGTCACGTATCCCGCGATCGCTCGGCGCAGCGGCAAGTAGCCCAGCGGATTGCCGTAGTTGAGCAGCCTGGCACCCTCCGCTCCCACTGCACT
>JBBQYZ010000700.1:0-2324 GCA_038208205.1 Gemmatimonadales bacterium
CCCATCGACGCCCGCCTACCGGGCGTTGAAGGCGAAGATGGAGGGCGAATGGGTGCCACAGATGATGGACGTTCTCGACCTCGACGCCGCGTCGATGCCGGTCATCTGGGACGCCGACTTCTTGTACGGGCCCAAGACCGCGACGGGCGAGGACACGCACATCCTGTGCGAGATCAACGTCAGCGCGGTGTGGCCATATCCCGAGTTCGCCGACGACAAGCTCGCCGACGCTGTCGTGGCGGCGACGATCGCGCGAAGACGCACGCCGGCTGGACCCGAGTCGCCATGACTGCCGGATCGGAGCGCGACTCGCCGGGCGAGTCGCGTGCTGATCGCACCTCGCAGACGCGTGACGTCGTCCCGTTCCGGACGGCTACGCGGGCCTGGTTCGAGATCTCGTTGCGTACGTTCGGCGGTCCGGCCGGGCAGATCGCGGTGATGCACCGCGAGCTCGTCGATAGCCGTCGCTGGATCGGTGAACAGCGATTCCTGCGGGCGCTCGCGTATTGCACCCTGTTGCCGGGTCCCGAAGCTCAACAGCTCGCGATCTACCTCGGGTGGCTCCTCAACGGGACTCTCGGTGGGCTCGTGGCCGGGATCTTGTTCGTGCTTCCCGGCTACGTGGCGCTCATGGCACTGTCGGCGATATACGCCGCGTGGGGCGCTACGACCGGTGTAACCGCGGTGTTCGCCGGGCTCGCGCCCGCGGTCCTCGCGATCGTCAGCCAGGCGGTATGGCGCATCAGTAGCCGAGCACTCCGCAACCACTTCCTCCTCGGCATCGCCGTCGCGACCTTCATCGCCCTCTTCGCCTTCAACGCGCCGTTTCCGCTCGTCGTCGGTGCGGCCGGGCTCATCGGCTACGTCGCCAGTCGTGTCCGACCTGACCTGATGGTGACAAAGATCTCGACGAGCATCAGCGACGGGCCCACACCGCTCATTGCCGACGATGCGCTCCACGGTGAGCGACCGTCGTGGCGCCGCTCGATTCGCATCCTGTCGATCGGTCTCACGCTCTGGGCTGCCCCGGTCGTGATTTCGGTGATCGGGCTCGGCCGATCACACGTGTTCGTCGATGAAGGACTGTTCTTCTCCGGCGCAGCCGTCGTCACCTTCGGAGGCGCCTACGCCGTGCTCTCCTACATCGCCCAACGAGCGGTCAGCGTCTACCACTGGCTCCTGCCCGGCGAGATGGTCAACGGCCTCGCCCTTGCCGAGACGACGCCTGGACCGCTCATCATGGTCGTTGAATTCGTCGGTTTCCTTGGTGCCTACCGCCATCCCGGCAATCTCAATCCATGGGTCGCAGGAATCCTCGGTGCCACTCTCGTCGTCTGGGTCACGTTCGTACCGTGCTTCATTTTCGTGTTCCTCGGAGCACCGCACATCGAGGCCCTACGCAACAACCAACGACTCTCCGCCGCCCTGACCGGCATCACCGCCGCGGTGGTCGGCGTCATCGCCAACCTGTCCGTTTTCTTCTCGATCAACACGCTGTTCGGCGAGACCCGAAGACACCGGAGCGGGCCGGTCGACATCACTTTGCCCGTCTGGCACACGCTCAGTCCCCGAGCGCTTGCCATCACTGCGCTCGCGTTCGTGCTCGTGTTTCGCTACAAGTTCAGCGTCCTGCGCGTCCTCGGCATCTGCGCGCTCGCCGGTGCGGCCGCCTACCTCGCGACGCACTGAAACCGGCGCGCGTCAGCGCTTCACGGTCGGCCGGTGACCGAGAGCGTGCCGTTCGAGTGCCACACGACGGTGGCGATGTGCATGCGCCGTGGCTGGGGGATGTCGGTGTTCGAGCGGTACTCGCCCGGCCAGTACGACGCGTACGCGAGCCGGAGCTTGCCGTTGAGATCGACGATCGCGTCCGCGCCGCCCGGGCCGGATTCCCGCGCGGTGCTCGCCATCAAGGGTGTCGTGCCGATGCGTCTGCACGGGCCGGCCGGCCCGGAGCAGAGTGCATAGCCGGTGGCATACGGACTGTGTCCCGCGCGGTCGGCGAGGAACGAGTTCGCGGAGTAGAAGAGGTACCAGTGCGAGTGCCAGTAGACCATCGAGGGGTTCTCGACGGTGTAGCCCTCCCATGTCCCCTCGTTCGTCGCGAGCAACGTGTAGATCCGGCCCATCAGGTGCCCGTACCTGTCGAGCCGGGCGGTCTTCAACGACGACGGGTAGCCCCTGACGCCGGGCCGGCTGCGCCGGCCATTCGCCTTCCAGGTCATCCATGTCTGGCCGGTCGCGGGGTCGACGTACGGCGAAGGGTCGATGCTCCCACCGGGGTCGGCGTCGCAGTAGAGCGGGCGGCTGCCGGTGATGTCGCG
>JBBQYZ010000701.1:0-2324 GCA_038208205.1 Gemmatimonadales bacterium
GACGGGCATGCGGTCCGTCGCCAGGCACGCACAACCGACCGGTAACATCGGGTACTACAGGCAGAGGCCATGCGCTGCATTGAGTACATATCCGGCGCTGTGGCCGATGACCTCGCAGGGTCCCTTGGAGAGCACGGTGCCGCCTACCTCCAATACGTGGGGGAGGATGACAACTTAGTCTCGCTCGCGCCGCAGCTCGGGACCGTAGTCGAGCCCGGCGTCGGCATGCCGGACCGCGCTCACGACGGTCGCGTGTACCGCGTCGGAGTGCGGAACCAGGGCGAGGGACTTCGTGATGCGCATGGCAATGTGATCCTCTCCAGCACAAGTCTGGAGTTCCCGCTCCACACCGACGCCTACAACCGTCCGACTCCGCCGCGGTATGTCTTCCTGCTCCGCGTCGACGACGGCGACGACGACACGCCGACCTACGTCAGCGACTCGCGTCCCGTGATCAAGGAGCTCTCCGAACAGATGGTCTTCACGCTCCGCGAGCCCGTGTTCCCCAGCGCGCGCGGGCCCGTTCCCGTCCTCGAGCCCGACCAGCAGGGGCACGATCGGATCCGCTTCAACCAGGAGGAGATCGATCGCTGGGAAGGAGAAGGCGCATCCCCTGTCCTGCAGGGCGATGCTCGCGACGCGCTCTCGGAGCTGGGCGAAGCGCTGCGCCGCCGGCAGGAGCCGGTGACCATCAGACACGGTGACTGCCTGGTCATCGACAACGCGCGCATGTGTCACGGGCGGCCTGCCCTGTCGCCGGACAGCGATCGGGAGTTGACGCGCGTCTGGGTGGTCTGATGCGACTGCGAAGGGCGAAGGAGGACGGCGCCGCCGGGCTGTCCAACTGGCACTGGATGGCGATCGTCATCCTGACGTTCCTCGCCAGCTTTGTTGTGGGCCAGTTCCTCCCGGGCTGGGCGAACAGCGCAGGCGGAGTTCTCGGGAAGGGAAAGGTCCCGGACACTCCCCTCATCCGGATCCTCAGCTTCCTCGTGCTCTTTCTCGTTGTCGTCGGCATCGAGCTTGTTCTCTGGATACGAAGCGCGAGTCGCCAGACGATCCGGGATGTCAACGAAACGGTCGCGAGCGGAATCGCTCTGCACGGCCGCGACGTTGCCGAGACTTCGGCGCTCCGGTCACTCCTGCCGCACCAGGCGACGACGCCCGAGGCGGCGGCAGAGGCGGGACGCCTGGTAAAGCGCTTTGGCGACCTGCTCGGCGGCGTGCCGTCGGGCCTCGCCGCCGGTTACTCCATCGTTCTCGAGGGCCTCCTCGCAGGGGTCGTGACGCGCGAGCTCGACGCCGTCGGCCGCACCGGTGTCGAAGTGCACGTGGGCCGCCACGTCGCCATCGCCAAAGCGCTCGCCGCAGGGGGGAGCTCCTTCACGCAGATCAACCGTGGTGCGTACGACGTGTGGGACGAGTGGACCGATGTATGGCGCGCTCTCGTCAGGGAGTTCGGAGCGCGCCGGTGGTCGGCGGCGCCGCCCGAGTACGTCGTCCTGATGCCCGCGGCCGAGCTCGACAGAAACGAGGCGAAGCTCCGCGCGATGGACGCCTTTTTCCAGGACGCCGGGTGGTCGATGCGATGCTGTGAACTGGAGGCGGTCCAGGACGCGATCGGAGAGAAGCTCCCTACCGACGCGATCGCGATCGACGTGTACAGCGACCTCACAGCGAAGCTTCTCTGGCTCCCGCCTGGCCAGCGCTTCAGCGGCGCGATCAAGGTTCGCATCCAGCTGGTTGAGCTCTGGAAGCACCCTGAGATCACGGAGCTCGTGAAAGAGGTGCGCGCCTCGGCACATCTGCCGAAGTGGGCGGCATCTGTTGACGGGCATCGCCTTCGCGACTACGCGCGGCGTTTCCGCGGGGCGCGGCATTGAGATGGACGGCATGGACTCCTTCTTCGACGTCGTCGGCCGTGAAGTTGTGTCGGAGCTGGAGGAGTTCGATTTCGACCGCGCCGAGACGCGGCACTGGGTAGTCATTCAGGATCCCGTCGGCGTGAAGCTGTCCAGCCTCGAAGACGCGAAGCCCGCGCACGAACTCCTCGAGTCTTTCGTGGAACACGGCGTCGAGGGCGCCGCGTACGTCACGTACGTTCCCGGCGAGCCGGAGACGGTTCTCGCCCAGGTCCTGGTCGCCAGGCCCCGCAACTCCGACGTGCGCAAGGCGACGGTCACCCGCAACGCGGGATCCGTCACGCTGCAACCGTGGGAGTACACGGTCTAGCTACTTTCCCCGGGTGCGCCCAGAGTTGGAGGTCGATATGTAAATCGTGATTCAACATAAGCTCGTGTCGCCAGCGGGTGTGAGTCCCGTCC
>JBBQYZ010000702.1:0-2322 GCA_038208205.1 Gemmatimonadales bacterium
CGGAGTTCCACACGCCGAACTTGGGCGTGATCACCCGGACAAAATCCTGCTCAGCGGTCGTCAGCGTGTCTTCCGGGACGATGACATCCGGCGTGATGCCGCCGCCGCCGTACACGATCCGCCCCGCATCGGACTTGAACGCCGGCCGGTTCTTCTTGACCGACTCCTTCTCGAGCGAATCGGGGGGAGCGCTGTCCTCGCGCGTGATGACATCCCCCTCTCCCGGCGCCTGAGCTTTCCGGTCCTTCTGGATCGAGCGGCCGCTGGGTGTATACCACTTGGCCGTGGTCATCTTGAGCGCCCACCCACCATCGAGCGGGAAGACCGTCTGCACGAGCCCCTTACCATAGGATGTGGTGCCAACGACGAGGGCGCGGTCGTGGTCCTGGAGCGCACCGCTGACAATCTCGGACGCTGAGGCGGAATAGCCGTTGACGAGGACGAGGAGCGGGACGCTGGGGAAATGCTCCCGGCCGCGAGCGACGAATGTCTGCGGAGCACCCTGCCGGCTGCGAACGCTGGCGATCTGCTGTCCGTCGCGCAGGAAGAGATCGGCGACGGCAAGCCCCTGATCCAGGATCCCGCCAGGATTGAGGCGCAGGTCGACGATGATCCCCTTGGCGCCCTGCTTGAGCAGCCGGTCCACGCTGGATTGCAATTCGTCGGACGAGGTCTCGTTGAATGTCTGCAGCGGGATGTACGCGATCTTGGGATCGAGCATGAGAGCGTAGGGGACCGCGGGGACGTGGATCTCAGAGCGGGTGAACCGGTGCTCGATCGGCTGGGGGATGCCGGGACGCGCGAACCGCACCAGGACCTTGGTGCCTACCGTTCCTACGAGGACGTCCGAGACCTGCTGCGTGGTCCAATTGCGCGTCGACACGGTATCGATGCCAATGATCCGGTCTCCCTCCACCACTCCAGCCGCCTCGGCCGGTGTGTGCGGGAAGACGCGCACGACCGCGATGCCATCCTCGTGCTTATCGATCTGCATTCCGATCCCACCGTAGCGTCCGGTGGACTGGGTGGAGAAGCGCTGCATCTGCTTGGGCGAGAACAGCTCGGAGTACGGGTCGTTGAGCTGCTGCACGAGGCCGCGCGCCGCTTTCTCGTACAAAGCACCGGCGTCGACGGTATCGACGAAGCGATCGGAGACGAGGGAGAGCACCTGGTCGAAGACGCGTGCGCCACCGCGCGCCGCTCTCTCCTGGGCGACGAATCCGCCGAGACCGACAGTGAGTACCAGGAAACTTCCGAGGACAACGCGCGTGAGTTGGCGGGGCATAGACCGACCGGGGTGAAAAGAAAGCACTGGGGGTCAACTAGATACGATCGCGCGTGAGCGGAAGTTCCTTCGCCTGCCAGGACAGCGCTACCGCCACGGCTATCCCATCATTCCGTTTCCGCCACCGCCTCCTCCAAGGACGCCACCCCCCCTGCCGCTGCCGGTCGTGCCACCACCAGTCGTGCCGCCACCGGGTGTGCCACTGCCGGCCATCCCGCCTCCCGCCATGCTGCCCCCGGCTGTCGGGCCGCCGGCGCTCCCACCGGACAGGATCTGCTTCCACGTCATCTCGGACCCCTTCCGGTATCCCTTCTGAGTCAGTTTGACCCCTTCGGGGGAGAGGGCGAGCATATACGATTGGCCGTCGATCTCGATCTCGCGTTTCAGCGTCTTGTCCAGCTTGGTTGCCATGTCACGCTCTCCGGGAATGACGTGAGGCAGCGGGGCGGCTAGGCGCCGTCTTCTGCAAGGTTCAGGCTCCTCTCATGTGACCCGCGCCGCCAGCACATAGTCGACGTACCACTGCCGCATATGCTGACGCACCACGGCGTCACGCAGCAACCCTGCCCCGACGAGCAAGTCGTGCGCGGGCTGCAGCACTCGCTGCAGGTGTGAAGGGTAACGCTGCGCCAGAGGAAGCTGCTCGGCGAGCTGCTCGAGCGCCACCCGCCATACGACGTTTCCCTCCTCACGCGCCACCTCGAGCAGCCGGTACAATCGTCGGGCCACGGGCGAGGACAGCGCGAGGTACTGCGGCGCAGACAGGGTCACCACGTGGCCGGCGGCGATGTTCGCGCGGGGAATATGGGACAGCGTCACCTGCGCCTCCCCGGGCTCGGACGCGGCGAGAGCGGGGAAGAGGGTGAGCTGTTCGCGATCGGCAAAGCGGCGCCGCTCGATCAACACGGCCGTCAGCACCGTGAAGCGCGCGTCGACGGGTCCGCCGGCGCCGGCATCGAAATAGACTCCCTGCGACTCGAGAGTCGTCCGCTCGAGCCGGCCGAGCGCCGAGCGCAGTTGCTCGTACGTCCGCCCAT
>JBBQYZ010000703.1:0-2316 GCA_038208205.1 Gemmatimonadales bacterium
CGCGCTTCGAGGAGGTCATCAACGACGCGATCGGCGAGGTCATCTTCGGCGAGTCGCCCTTCAAGGCCGAGACGCTGGCCCAACACGTGGCCGAGCTCGTGCGCGAGCGCCAGGACGCTCGTCGCGCTGAGGTGACGATCGCCGCACGGTTTCCCGAGCACAAGCCAGCGCCGGTCTCGGGCATCGCGACGCAGGAGATGTACACGCTGTACGGCTCAGCGGTCGCCTCCGCCCACGGTACCCGCAGGCTCGTCGGAGTCGCCGCGCAGGGCATGACGGCGTGCCCGTGCGCACAGGGGCTGGTGGAAGGGCAGGCGCGCGAGCGTTTGGCGGCGGATGGCTTCGCAGCGCAGGAAATCGAGCGGGTGCTCGAGCACGTGCCGGTGGCCACGCACAACCAGCGCGGACTCGGCACGCTGCACGTGGGCTGCACGGAGGCATGCGAGGACGAAATCGACGCCCTCGTGCTCCTGCGCCTCGTCGAGGATTCGATGTCCTCCGAGATCTATGAGCTCATGAAGCGCATCGACGAGCGCGCCGTTGTCGAAAAGGCGCACCGCCGACCGCGGTTCGTCGAGGACTGCGTGCGCGAGATGGTCGGCGGGGTCATCGCCGCCTACCCCGAGCTCGCGGATGGGGTCTTCGTGTCAGCGCGCCAGGAGAACCTCGAGACCATCCACCAGCACAACGTCGTCGCGGAGCGATTCGGCACGCTCCGCGAGCTTCGCCGCGAGCTTGCGACGGGCGAGCACGCCGAACACCACACGACGATGCGCGAGTGGCTGGACGGGGGATCCTAGGTCACAGCGGCGTGCCGTCGGAGGCGACCCGCTGCTCGTGTCGATCGCGCTCGAGTGATCTGCGCAGACCGAAGAAGTAGTCGGCGCCCGAGATCACCGTCAAGACGACGGTTACATAGACGATCGCGTCAACCCAGGGCGGTGAGCCGCTCACCAGGATCAGCGCGAACACCATGCCCACCTGGCACACGGTCTTGATCTTTCCGAACGTGCCGGCGGGGATGACCACGCCCTGCTGTGTCGCACCCAGGCGCAGCACCGTCACCGCGAACTCGCGCGCGATGATCACCATCGCCACCCAGGCGGCCAGCCGCCCCAGGGAGACGAGCGCCAGCAGCGCGCCGATAACCAGCAGCTTGTCGGCGAGGGGGTCCATGAGCTTGCCGAAGGTCGTGATCGACCGGCGGCGGCGGGCGAGATAGCCATCGATGGCGTCGGTCATCGATGCGATCGCGAACACCGCGGCGGCGAGGACGTCCCCATTCGGTGTCTCGGCGAGCAGCGCGACAACCAGCACCGGGACGAGGAGGATCCGCAGCAGCGTGAGAAGGTTGGGCACGTTGACGGGGAACACGCATCGAGCGTACCGTTACCGAGAGGCCAACGAACAGGAAGGGGTGGGCGTGATGCTTGCGAGAACGGGCCAGACACGCCGAGGCGCGATCGGCATCCTCGCGGCCGGGGCCGTCGCGCTTACGGCCGCGCCGGCAGCCAAGGCCGCCCTCAGCAGCGGCGACCACGTGAGCTTCGGCGGATTCGGCCCTGTCCGGGTCGGGATGTCGGTCGCCCAAGCACAAGCCGCCAGCGGTACCACGCTCACGACTGAAGTCACCAGCCCGAACGCCGGCTGCGGGTACGTCAAGCCCTCAGGGGGTCCCGCGGGAATCTCGTTCATGACCACCTACGGCGTCATCGCGCGCGTGGACGTCGGGACGCAGCGCGTCTCCACGCCGGAGGGCATCCGAATCGGTGACAGCGAGCGGCGGGTGTACCGCACGTACGGCCGACGGGTGCGTCGCTCCCGCCATGTCTATGTCCGCGGGGGCCACTACCTCAAGATCCTTCCGGGCCGGGCCTCGGAGCGGGGAAGGCGCATCGTGTTCGAGACCAATGGGCACCGGGTGACAGGGATCCGGGCTGGACGCCTGCCCGAGGCCTACCTCGTCGAAGGCTGCTCGTGACTTCGCTGACTCGCGTCAGGCCTTGAGCCGGCGACCGGTGGCGAACAGCCACGAGCTCCAGGCCACCGCCCCGGCGGCCAGCACCCCCGTGACCGCGAGCGACAGCACCACGCTGACATCGCTGTGGCCGATGAAGCCGTAGCGCACGGCGTTGATCAGGTAGAAGATCGGATTGGCGTGGGAGAGCTCGCGCCACGGCTCGGGGAGTCGATCGATCGAGTAGAAGACCCCGCCCAGGAAGGTCAGCGGCAAGATCAGGATGTTGTTGACGAACATGTGGTGGTCGAAGGTCTCGGCGAAGATCCCCACGACCACGCCCAGCGACGAGAAGAGCG
>JBBQYZ010000704.1:0-2307 GCA_038208205.1 Gemmatimonadales bacterium
TCCTGTACACGGTCCTGGCTGGCGCCGACTTCGGCGCCGGTTTCTGGCAACTCGTCCCCGGGAGAGGCCCCGAGGCCGCCCGCATCCGTGACCACGCCCACGACTCGATGGCCCCGGTGTGGGAGGCCAACCACGTCTGGCTGATCTTCGTGCTCACGGTTACCTGGACGGCCTACCCGATCGCGCTTGGCTCGATCGCATCGACACTGTCCGTCCCGCTCTTCATCACCGCCGTCGGAATCATCTTCCGAGGCGCTGCCTACGCGCTGCGCGCCGGAGCTCCAACGCCGCGCGAGTTGCGAGTCATCGACACGGTCTTTGCCGTGTCATCCGTGCTGACCCCGTTCGCGCTCGGCGCCGCCGTCGGCGGCATCGCATCCCAGCGCGTGCCAGTCGGAAACGCCGCGGGCGACCTGTTCTCGAGCTGGCTCAACCCGACGTCGATTCTTATCGGGTCGCTCGCCGTCATCACGGCGGCCTACCTCGCCGCCGTCTACCTCGCCGCAGACGCCGTCCGACTCAAGGAGCCCGACCTCGCACGCTACTTCCGCACCCGGGCGTTGGGTGCAGGCGTTGTCGCTGGCGCGCTCGCGCTCGGTGGCCTCGTCGTCCTGCACTCGGACGCCCATCATCTCTACGACCAGCTCCTGCACGGGACCGCCCTCGGAGCACTCATCGTCTCGGTCCTCGCCGGGCTCGGCGCGCTGGCGCTCATCTGGCGCAGTCGCTTCGAGCTGGCGCGTTACGCGGCTGCCCTGGCCGTCGCTTCGATCATTGCCGGCTGGGCGCTGGCTCAGCGACCGGTGTTCCTTCCGGGACTGACCATCAGTCAGGCGGCCGCATCTCACGACACCCTCGTTGCAGTCACCGTCGCGGTGATTGCCGGGGGTGCAATTCTTTTCCCGTCACTAGCGCTGCTCTTCAGACTGGCTCTGAAGGGGCGGTTCGATCATTCCGAAACCACCCAGGACCTGATGCCTCTCACCAGGGTGGTGGTCTCCGCTTCTGCGCCCGGCCTGCGCGGACGCACGGCAGCCGCGTGTCTCGTCGCGGGGATCGGTTTTCTTACTGCCGCAGAATCCGGCTGGGCGCACGCGATCGGCGTAGCGTCGCTCTTCGGCTTCATCTGCCTGGGCTTTCTCGCTGCGGAGCCGGGCCGCATCGCGGAAGGCAGGGACCCGGGCAGTGAGCGCCGGCAAACGCACGCGGAATGACGACATAGCTGCCGACTCAGCTCTGATCCTGAGCCCTTAACAAGCGGGAGCGTCAACTACCCGATAACCCCACGAATCCTCTCGTGCGATTGTTCTAACGGGTGGGTGTAGCGAGAGATCATCGTCTCTACGTTGTGGCCCGCGACGCGAACAAGGTCAGCATCGTCGATTCCAAGAGCCCGAAGATGGGAAACGTACGAATGGCGGAACTCGTGCGGCGTGGGATTCATGCCAGTCCCGATCCGAGCCGGCGACCAGACATCGCGGTAGAAGTTCCGTTCTCGCCAGAGTTGTCCGCCAGGCGTCGGGAATAGCCACTGGGAGCCATTCCAGTTTGGCCTACGGCGGATCAGCTCTCCCAGACTGGGCGGAACCGGGACGACGCGGTCGTGCTTCTTCTGATCATCTGGTTCCGTTGCGTCGAGCAACAGAACGGCTACTTCATCCACCAAGACGGCCACCGCCGGCTCTTCGCTTACCGCCTCCTCCCCCTCCCCCCGACCTGAAATGCCAACTGCGGCCAGCGGGATATGTCTCCGAGGCCACGAGAGCGCTTCCCGCGGATTCGAAGGCATTCTCTGGTTAGGCGAACACCCGAACGACCTTCGCAACCAAGGAGACGTCGTGGAGCGCCAACGCCCATGAGGAGTGAGCCGAGACCCGACTCACACACGCGCGCGCCCGACATTTCGCCCGCGTCCCCGATCTCACCCAGGCCCTGCGCGACGCCCCACCGCGGATCAAGCGCCAGGTATTCGCGTCATTCGACCTGCAGATCGCCTACGACAAGGCCGAGCGGCGCGTCGAATTGACGGCAACCGTCTCGGAGGCCGTCGCAGATGCCTTCGAGAACGCGAAAGCCCTCCAGGCGGAGGGCTCAAGCGTCGTAGTGAGAGACATAGCGGGGGCCCGATTCGTTTCTCGCTACGACGCACGGATTGTCGAACGAACCCGCTACACAGATAGCGACAGCCCTACCGGCGCCAGGAAAGCTGCCCGCATACGCTGAGGCTTGGTGGGCGCCCACCGCGACTTCCGTGACCTTCCTGGCGGGCCGGCGACGAGCACGCAGCCTACCCGGCGTAGGTCCGTG
>JBBQYZ010000705.1:0-2306 GCA_038208205.1 Gemmatimonadales bacterium
AGAAGCTGCCTTCCGAGAGGCGGACGATCGGCACCGGATACGCCGACCGCTGGACGACCAGCGTCTCACCCGCGGAGAACGTCGCGCCCACCTGTCCGTCCACCGTCACCAATAGCTCGTCCGGCCCATCTTCTGCCTGCACCGTGACCTGCGATGTGGGCGGCAGCACAAGAGGCCTGATGGCCAAGGTGTGCGCGCTGACCGGCGTGAGCACGATCGTCTCGAGTGTCGGAAAGACGACGGGACCACCGGCGGACAGGTTGTACGCGGTGGAACCAGTAGGCGTCGCGAGCACGACGCCGTCGGCAGCGTAGCGCGCGACGGTCTCGCCGTTGGCCTCGACACGCATCGTCACCACGCGCGCGAAGCCCCCCTTGTGGAGCACGACGTCGTTGAGCGCCCGCCACCGGGCGCGCTCGATCCCGCGCACGTCGCGCACCCGTGCGTCGAGCGTCATGCGGGGTTCCACGACGTAGTTCCCCGAGGCGAAGCGGCGGAGCACCATCTCGAGTCCTTCGGCCGGCGCACAGGTGAGGAAGCCCAGACGACCGAGGTTGATCCCAAGAATGGGAACGGGATGCTCGCCGATGATGCGCGCGGCGCGTAGCAGGGTGCCGTCGCCGCCGAGCGTGAGCATCGCGTCCACCGCGCCCGGTACCACGGGGGGGGCGCCTTCGCCGGCGACACGGCACAGCGCCTCCTCGTACGACAGTTGAAGGTCCAGCGTGGGAGCGAGCGAGCGGAGCGTCGCCAACACGTCGGGCAGTCCCTCGTAGCCGGGGTGGCCGACGACGCCGAGGCGGATCACCCGGCCAACGCCTCGCTGGCGTGCAGCGACCTGACGCGCGCCGCGATGCCGGCGGCGTCAAGACCGAGTGACGCGAGCTGCTTCACGCGCGGCGCGGCGTAGATGATCCTGTCCGGAACGCCGTGGGTATGCACACGCACCGCTGAGTCCTGGCCATTGATCACGGCACTCATGAAGGCGCCGAAGCCGTTCACCACCGTTCCCTCTTCGACCACGAGGATCTGGCGATGGTCCGCCAGCACGGCCGCCAGGGTCATCTCGTCGTACGGCTTGAGATAGCGGCAGTTGACCACGGTCACCTCGAGCCCATCGGCGGCCAACGATTCGGCCGCCTGCAGGGCCTCGGCGACCATCGTGCCGACCGCGAGGATCGCGACGTCCGCTCCGCGGCGCAGCACCTCCCATGTGGCGTGCGGAGTCGCCGCGATCCCCGAGATCTCGCCGACCGCCGCCTGCACGGCGTCGCGCGGATAGCGGAGCGAGAAGGGCCCGCCGTCGTGCTCCACGCCGGCCCGCAGCAGCGCCAGCATCTCGCGACCATCCTTGGGCGCGGTGACGGTCATGTTGGGGACGGCGAGCATGTACGCGATGTCGTAGAGGCCCATGTGCGTTTCCCCGTCCTCTCCGACGAGGCCGGCGCGGTCCATCGCGAACACGACCGGCAGCGACTGGATGGCGCAGTCGTGGATGATGTTGTCGTAGCCGCGCTGCAAGAAGGTGGAGTAGATGGCGCAGACGGGACGGAGTCCGCGAGTCGCGAGTCCGGCGGCAAAGGTCACGGCGTGTCCTTCGGCGATGCCGACGTCGAAGAAGCGGTCGGGGTGCTGCGTCGCGAACGCCGACGTGCCGGTGCCGCCCGGCATCGCCGCCGTGATCGTCACCACCTTCCGGTTCTCGGCGCCCAGCTCGGCCAACCCCTTGCCGAAGACCGCGGTGTACGCCGGGTTCGCCGTCGACGCCTTGAGCTGCTTCCCCGTTGCCGGATCGTGCCCGGGCGGCAGCGCGTGCCATTTTTCTCCGGCAGCGTGCTCCCCCGCCGGGAAGCCTTTGCCCTTCTGCGTGATGACGTGGACCAGACGCGGTCCGTCCATCGCACGCACCGCCGCGAAGGTGTCCACCAGCGCATCGAGGTCGTGCCCGTCGATCGGCCCGAAGTAGCGGAACCCGAGCTCCTCGAACAGCACTCCGGGGGTGAGGAATCCCTTGAGGCTCTCCTCCCACCGCCGCACGATCACTCCCACCGGACCGGGTGCGCTGTCCACGATCTCGCCCAGCTTGGAGCGGATGCGATTGTACAGCGAGTTGCGCTGGATCGACGTCAGGTACTTGTGCATCGCCCCGACGTTGGGCGCGATCGACATCTCGTTGTCGTTGAGCACCACGACGACGTCGCGCGAGGAATGCCCGGCGTTGTTCAGTCCCTCGTACGCCAGACCCGAGGTGAGCGCGCCGTCGCCGAGGATGGCGACGACCTTCAGATCCTCGCCGTTGATGTCGC
>JBBQYZ010000706.1:0-2299 GCA_038208205.1 Gemmatimonadales bacterium
GCGCTCTTTCACGGCATCGGCGGTGGGAAGGCGAGCGATCTGGTGATGCCCTGGTGCACCTACACGTCTCCCGAAGTCGCGCACGTTGGCATCGGTGCACGCGAAGTAGCGGAGTCGGGCGACGCCGTGGAAACGATCACCGTGCCGCTGGCGCAGGTGGACCGCGCGGTGCTCGACGGGGACGCGGAAGGATTCTTCCGCGTGCACCTCACGCACGGCAGCGACCGAATTCTCGGCGCGACGCTCGTCTCCGATCACGCCGGGGAGACGATCAGCGAGGTCACCGCCGCGATGACCAACGGGATCGGGCTCTCGGGTCTCGGCAAGACCATCCATCCCTATCCCACACACGCCGAAGCGATTCGCAAGGCGGCCGACGCATATCGCCGCCAGCGTCTCACTCCCCGAGCGAAGCGGCTGTTCGACCTCTACTTCAGGATGTGGCGGTGAACGCCACCCGTACGGCGCCTGCCGCCCGGCATGACGAGCCGTCGGGCAGCCGGCGCGCGACGCTCGTTCGCGTTGCGGTGCTCACGGCTTTGATCGCGGCCGCGGTGCTCGTGGCGTGGCGGCTCGGACTGTTCGGGCTGCGCGATCCGGCGCGGCTCGCCGCCGCCGTCCGACGCGCGCGCGGCGTACGGGCGATCATGCCGCTCTTCGTGGCCGTCTATGCGATCGTGGCCACGTTCGGCCTCCCCGCCACGCCCTTCACGCTGGCCGGCGGGGCAATCTTCGGCACCGTGCTGGGCTCGGTCCTCAATTGGTGCGGTGCCATGCTCGGCGCGATGGGAGCCTTTCTGCTCGCGAACGGACTCGGACGCGACGCGCTCCGCCGGCTGCTGGGATCGAAAGCCGACAAGCTCGATGGTCTCGTCGAGCGCGGTGGCTTCGCGACCATCTTCCGGCTTCGGCTCCTGCCCGTGGTGCCCTTCAACCTGCTGAGCTTTGCCGCGGGGCTCGCGGGGGTGCCGCTGCGCGCCTATCTGCTCGGCAGCGCGCTCGGCATCGTGCCCGGAACCGTCGTGTACACCTACTTCGCGGACAGTCTCATCGCTGGCGCCCAGGGCGCGTCGCGCGCGGCACTCCTCAAGGTGGGCATCGCCGCGGTTTTGCTCCTTGCCCTCTCGTTTGCGCCGACGGTGGTGCGCCGGCTCCAGCATTCCTCACCGCACCGTGCAGGCGACTGACCCGGCGGAACCTTTCCGCCCGCCCGCGACTTGCCGAGTCGCTCCAGCCAGCTACACCCCCAATTCCGAGGTCGTCCATGTCCCTCAGCTTGCGCTTCGCCCCCGTCGTGTCGTTGTTGATCTTCGGCGCGGCCTGCTCCTCATCCGATCGTACGGCCAGCGATACTGCCGCGGCCCGTGCCACCTCTGGCGCGATGTCCGGCGCCGCCGCTGCATCGAGCGACACCACGATGAAGCCTGGCGGCGGCATGGCGATGGGCGGCATGCACGCCGATACCGTCGTCGCGCGCGTGCAGCGTGACCTCGCCGCGATGGATGCGGCCTCGGGCGACGCGATCGTTCCGCTCGTGCCGGCGCACCGGCAGACCGTCGAGACGCTCATCGCCGACTGCGAGATGATGATGAGGCAGATGAAGATGACGCCGCCGAGCAAGTGGCACGAGGCCGTTGCCGCGCTGCGAAAGGATCTCGGCACGATGGCCACGGCGAACGCTGCGACCCTGCACGCGATGTGGCCCCCGCACAAGCAGCGAGTGCAGGCAATGCTCGACATGCGCCACGACATGATGAAGATGTGATCATGTTGCACGCATGTCGTCGTCTTCCGTTCCTCGCGCTCGCCGTCGCCATCCTCTCTCCAGCGCGAGTGGTCGCCCAGGCCTCGGCGCGGGTCGACGGCGTCGTGAGGGAGCAGAGCGGTCAGCCTGTGGCGGGAGCCCAGGTTCGTTTCGCGCCCGGTGATGCGAGCACCCTGACCGACAGCAGCGGACGCTTCGACCTCAGTATGCCGGCGGCCGCGGCCGGAACGCTCACGGTCGTGGGAGCTGGCTTGCGATCGGCCACCCTCACCCTGCCAGCGCTGGCGGAGGGAGCGCGTCGCGTCGTCGGCGTGACGCTGCTGCCGCTCGCGCGACTCGACGTGGTCAGCGTGGTCGCGTCGCGCACTCGGCCGTTGCTGAATACGCGAGACGCCGCGACCGGCGGCGCGGTGGAACGGGAGGAGCTCCAACGTCTCCCGACCGACGCGCGGGACCCGATCGCGCTCGCCTACAACATTCCCGGCGTCGCGCAGGCCACGGGCTTCTTCGGCGACGCGCCGAAGCTCACCATCA
>JBBQYZ010000707.1:0-2288 GCA_038208205.1 Gemmatimonadales bacterium
GGTCGGCGAGCCGCGTCGACGCGCCTGGAAGGTCGACGTCGTGACCTCACCGCGACTCCAGTAGCCGACCGCCACGCTGCCGCCGGCAACCCAGATCTCTCCCACCTGGCTCTCCCCGCACGCGGACTTGGTGTCGGGGTCCACGATCACGACCTCCTGTTCGGCGACCGGCTCGCCGGAGGCGACCAGGGCAATCGCGCTGGCGCCGCGCTCGTCCGGGGCCCGCAGCTCGCCCGACTCGAGACTTCTCCGGTCGGCGTCGATGACCCACGCCGCCTGCTGGGCGGGCCCGCCGGCCACGAGCAGCGTCCCTTCGGCAAGGCCGTAACAGGGCAGGATCACGTCACGCCGCAGGCCGGTCGCCGCAAAGGCGTCGGCGAACCGCGCGAGGGTATCGGCGCGGATCGGCTCGGCGCCATTGAACGAGGTGCGCCAGGCCGAGAGATCGAGGGTGGCGCGCTCCGCGTCCGAGACTCGTTCGACGCAGAGGTCGTAGGCGAAGTTCGGCGCGCCGCTCGTGGTGGCACGGTACCGCGACATCGCCTCCAGCCAGCGCAACGGCCGCTGTAGGAAGGTCGCCGGCGCCATCAGTGCGGCCGAGAGTCCGGCATAGACGGGTTGCAAGATGCCGCCGATCAGACCCATGTCGTGAAAAGGGGGCAGCCAGAATACGCCGTTGTCGTCGGGACGGTGCGCCGACACGCGGTGGATGATCGCGGAATTGTGCAGCAGGTTGGCGTGCGTGAGCATCACGCCACGCGGGTCGCCCGTGGACCCGGAGGTGTACTGCAGCATCGCGAGAGAGGATGCCGTCACGGCGGGCGGACGCCAAGCGGATGCGTCGGCGTCGGCGAGGCGGGCGGCGTCGAGCCAGGTGAGCGCGCTCAGCTCCGGGGTGAGCGCCAGCCAGCCGTCGAGCCGTGCCATGAACGCGTCGGAGACGAGCGCGACCCGCGCCCCGCAGTCCGCGACGATGCGCGCCACGCGCGGATCGGCACGGCGCGGGTTGGGCGGATACGCCGGCACACCGATCGCGCCGGCGTACACGCAGCCGAAGAATGCCGCCACGTAGTCGAGCCCGGGAGGCACGAGCAGCACCACCCGCTCCCCCGGCACGACGTGCTCGGCGAGCTGCACGGCGATCGCGCGCGCGCGCCGCTGCAGGGAGGCGAACGTCAGGGTGCCGTCCTCTCCTCCATCGCTGTTGATGAACCGGAAGACGACGTGCGATGGCTGCCGCCTGGCACGGTACTCGAGCAGGTCGACGAGCGTCTGGACCGCGGCCTCCCGCGCGTCGTCCGCCAACAGCTGTATCTCGGTCACCCGGTGGATTCCTCTGGCAGCAGTGCGGCGACGTCCGGCTTCCGTGGGCGAAGCCATCCCGCATCGACGTACCAAACATAGGTCGCGCTCACGCCGGACTGCAGGTCGGTCGTCGGCACCCACCCGGACTCCTCGCGCAATCGCGCCGAGTCGCACAGCCACCACCGCGGCCGCGTCAGCGCTGCCTTGTTGCTGTTGAGGAGCATGGGCCGAGCGGTGAGCGCGCTCGCAACGTTGCCGGCGCGCCCCGCGAGCCACACGACCGCGCGAGGAATCGTCAGCTGGACCGGCGTGGCACCGGCGGCGCGGGCGATCGCGTCGTACAGGCTTCCCCATGACACGGGCGCCTCGTCGGCCACGAAGTACGTCCGTCCCGCGGCAGAGGGCAGCTCGGCCAGCCCGAGCATTGCCCGTACGAGGTCCGCCACGTGCACGAGGGAGAACTGGTGGTCGCGGCGGACCGCATGCAGCGCGACCAGTCGGCTCGCCTGTCGGAAAGCGCGAAGGAAATCGCGGTCCCGCGGGCCATAGACAGCGGCGGGGCGCACGATCGTCACCGGCAACGCATCGCGAAAGCGTGCCACCGCTTGCTCGGCTTGTAGCTTACTGCGCCCATATGCCTCCACCGGCGCCGGCCGGTCCTCCTCCCGTACCGGACGGTCGGCCGAAGTCGCGGGCCCCGCCGCCGCCTGCGACGACACGAGCACCACTCGCGGCGGCGAGCCGGCCCGTGCGACGAGCGCCGCCAGCACGTTGGCGGTCGGGAACACATTCCCAGCCCGGAACTGTCCCAGC
Source organism: Gemmatimonadales bacterium (assembly GCA_038208205.1). Taxonomy (GTDB): domain Bacteria; phylum Gemmatimonadota; class Gemmatimonadetes; order Gemmatimonadales; family Gemmatimonadaceae; genus AG11. The sequence continues at coordinate 2,119 of JBBQYZ010000707.1, forward strand.
GTCCGACCTCTCGTCGCGCCCGCTACATGGAACACGTGCGTGGCCCCATCCCAGGCCCGAGAAGCGCGGACCGAGCGGTCGTCGAGGAGGTCGGCGGAGAACCGCTCGACGCGCGCGTCGTGCTCGACCGGGACCGATTCCGGGCGCACCAGGGCCCGCACCGTCGCGCC
>JBBQYZ010000708.1:0-2288 GCA_038208205.1 Gemmatimonadales bacterium
CGAACTGCTCGACATCGCCGCGATGGGCCGCGAGGAAGGCCGGCGTGAGGTACAGGTCGTCTGGTGGGGTGAATTCCTGTTGCTCGACGCCCGGCCGGTCTGGGCTTAGGTCCATGGGCATGCGGATCACTGCGGTGACCAACAGCTCGAACTGTGCTCTGTTCGCAGGTCCGCGCTTCTGGGCCGCCGAATCCTGGGATGGCGCCGCCTGCACGAGGATCCTGGAGCCGGCCCGCCAGCCGCGATGGCGCTCGGCTGACTCGTCAACCGCCACCTCGCCGGGGCGATCGCCACGTGGAAGCCGACCGCTAACGACGATGGCGCCTTGAAGGAAGCGACGCGGCGATGCGTCCAACACCTGTGAGAAGAAGGGTTCAGCTCGCCGTCTGCCTGATCCTCGGGGCGTGGAGTCGAGGAACAACACGGCGAACTTGGCGCGCTCTCGTACCTCCGGCAGGGCGAGGACGGCGCTCGGCACACCCGACTCGCCCGATATCACCGCGTCAGCGGTGGGACCGATGCGGGCTTGGAAGCGATCCACTGCGGAGGCGGTCCGGCGGGCACCGGCGGCGGAGGCGACGGCGACACCTCCCGTGATCGCCATGAGGATGACTATCACAACCTCCGCCCGCCACCGAAGGCGTAGGTCGTGTCGAGCTAAGGACCAGATGGCAGTCACGATGGGCTCCGACCGCCGGCGAACCCCGTTCGATCTGACATCGTTTCAGGTGCCATCCAAACCGCCCCATAGTGCCCGATTCGATGGTGGAGAGCGGGAGACGTTGCGTCGCTGACAGGGAGCGCGCGCCGGGCGAGAGCGGTGGCGAAAACCAGGTTGAACTTTCTGCAACAACCTCTACAGCGTCGAGCTCGCGCGCGCAGGGCGCGGACGCAACTGTCCTCTACAGGTGGGCTGATGGGCGCAGGTTCGGCGCGGTCGGCAGCTGACCCTGTCGCATCACCGGCAGACCGAGGGCGAGCTCGACGGTCTTCAACAGCGCCGCATGGGAACCGGTCACCGAATTGATCAGCCCGTGGGTGGTCGGCGCGATGAGCAGGTTCGGCACCGGCCGGTCTTCGTCGTAGACCACCACCACTAGCGTCTTACCCGCTCGGTAGTTGGACCCGTTGAGGATGCGCGTGAGGGTGGTGCGGGCGAAGGAGTCGACGGTGGCGTCGGAGCAGTCATGGCCGTCGTGGCACTCGTTCGGGACGATCATGGTGAACTTCCCGAGCCCGTTGGGGTTCAGGTACTTGATCGGACGTACCTCGCTGGCGCAGTACCGCCGGTCGTTGCCGCCCCAGTAGTAGAGGGCGGGGATGTGCTTGGCGGCGTTGCCCGCAGCCGAGCAGTTCGTCGCCGGACCCTCCACGTACGTGCGGACGACGCCCTTGGCGGCTCGGACCTGACGGAAGATGTTGTTGTCGTTCGCATGGCAGGTGGCCGACGGCTTGCAGTCGTTGACCGTCGACGGGTTGCTGACGCCGGACGTCATCCCGATGTACTGGGTGAGGCTGTTCTGCCCCGGGTTCGTCTCGTTCCAGTTGCGGTAGTGCGCGCATCTCTTGGCCAGCCCGTGCAGGAACGGCATCATCGAGGCCCTGAAACCCAGACCCACCCGGTTCCACGTGCGGTTCTCCTCGACCAGCACCACGACATGGTCGTATCGCGACGGTGGAGCGGTCCGCCTCCCGCACGGTGCGGCAGCCGACGGATGCGGCGAGCACCCGGGGGCGGCCAAGGTCACGACGATCGAAAGGCCGAGGAGGGCTGCGCTGATCGACCGGCGGGAGGTGGATCCGGTCGCCACGTGCTCACTGTACCGGTGGGGCCTGATCCGAGACGGCGACTCTCGTGACGGTCAGGAAGGAGCACACGTAGAAGTCGTGCTCGAAGCCGGGAGCTGGGAAGAGCACCGATTGCATGCCGCTCCCGGTGTCGACGCGCGCCAACTCTGTGCCACTCGCGATGTCGAGGACGACGACGTCGGCGTTGTCGCCGGTGATGAGCTCGCCGGAGTCCCGGTAGAGGAGCATGTGGCTGGCATGGTCCTGTGTGCGCCGCCAGCGCAGCTCGAGGCTGTCGATGTCGAACGCCGCGACGACGCCGTTGCCACTGTCGTAGCCGACGACGATGCCGCGCCTCTCATCAACGATGGGCGGGTTCGCGACGAGGCCGCCGGGGAGCGAGCAGATCTCAGCCAGCTTCACATCGCCGGTCGTGAGGTCGACGCGGACGAGATGAAGCGGCGCGAGCGAAAGACCGTGCCCTCGCAAGGTGCCGGTGA
>JBBQYZ010000709.1:0-2277 GCA_038208205.1 Gemmatimonadales bacterium
CGCGTGTGCCGCCTCGAGCGCACTCACTACTTGCAGCGCAAGCTGGACGGCCTGTCCGACGGCCATCGGCCCGCGCGGCGATTCGCCTTCGACGTACTCGAGCACGAGATAACCCGGGCCGATGTCGTGCAGCTGGCAGATGTGGGGATGGTTCAGCGCGGCGATCGCGCGCGCCTCGTTCTCGAAGCGCCGCAGTCGTGCCGGGTCGGCGGCGAACGGCTCCGGAAGGATCTTGATCGCTACGTCACGATCGAGTCTGGTGTCGCGCGCTCGATAGACTTCGCCCATCCCCCCGGCGCCCAGGAGCGAGTGGATTTCGTACGGGCCGACTCGAGCGCCGTGGGCAAGGGCCATTCAGTTGTGTGGCGTGGGGTTTCGATTGTAGTGCTTCGGCGCCGCTCAGGAGGCTTTTCGTGTCGAAGAGGGCGCCGATTCTGCGTGCTAGACTCGCAGAATGGTCATGCGCGGCATCTTCAGCCCCGGCATGCGCGCCTATTTCGTGCCGCTGATCGCGGGGATTGTGCTCGCGGTCAGCGCGTTCCTGCCCTGGGTCATCGTCGGCAACGTGTCGATCGTCGGCGTGCCCGACGTCGAGGCGCTGTGGGTCGCCGGGCTCGGCGCGCTCGCGGCGGCGCTCGCGCTGCTCAGCCTCGTCACCCGCAAGAACTCGCGTCATCCGCTGCTGATCATCGGCCTGTTCGCGCTCGGGATTACGTTCCTCTCGTGGCAGATCATGCCGCGCGCGGCGGGCGAGCGGGCGAAGACAATGGCCCAGGCGTTCGCGATCGTCGACGACATGCCGGCCGCACCCGCGGCCGAAGCGATCGTCGGCGTCGGCATTTATCTGGGCATGGCCGCGTCGCTCGCGCTGGTCGCCTTCGGCCTGACCATCGTCGTCAAACGCGCCTCGCAGGTTTACGTGGTCGCGTCTCCGGACGACGACGTTTAGATCACGTACAGAAAAACCGCAGAGGGCGCGAAGCACGCAGAGTCAAAGCGCGTTTTCCCTGCGGTTCAGGTCCGTCCCGGCCAGCGCGTTCGTGGTACCGATCGGTCTCCGCTTGGCGTGCCGGAGTTGGCCTCCGCACGAACCCTGTCGCTCCCGCGTCGCACGTCGATCTGAAGGGCACGTTGTCCGATGCTGAAGATATTTCTGATCCTCGGTCTGGTGTTTGCGTATCTGCTGGTGGCTCGGCTTGTGCGGGGAGTCCCGTCAAAGCGTCGACGGCGTCCTTAAGAAGAAGCCGCAAAGACGGAAAGAGCGCAGAGCCAACATCCTTTTCGATCTGGCACGGCGAAGAGGCCGATTCGCTTGACTCGCGCCGGCGACAGACGTAGCCTGCGCCCCTCAGCGGCCAGTCGTCTTTTCCAAGGGAGCGATCACCGATGTCGAGCCGCCACGTCCTTGCTGCCACCTTACTCACCGGCCTCGCGCTCTCCGCGCTGGTCGGGTTCAACAATCTTCGACTGCCGCGCGCGCGCTCCGCGCCGGCCAACGTGTTCCGCACCGAGCGCGCCAAGCCGAAGGTCGGCCAGCCGGGCGACGAAACCGTTGAAGCGCTGGACGCCGCGGAGCAGTACGCGCAAGCGCGTACCGCTCCGGGTCTGGTGCTGCCCGGCGCCTACTCCGCCGCCTTTGCCTCGCTGGCCGCGCTGCCGGTCTCGTCCGGGACGTGGGCGGAAGAAACCAGCCGGCCGTACAATTCCGACGACGCGCGCTACCGCGATCCTTTCTTTTCGAACTCGAGCGGCGGCGCGGGGCTCGTCAGCGGCCGCATCACCGGCCTCGCCGTGATCGGCGGCGCCGTATTCGCCGGCGGCGCAGACGGCGGCGTCTTTCGTTCGACCAATGGCGGCGGCACCTGGGCGCCGCTGACCGACGGGCTGCCGACGTTGTCGGTCGGCGATGTGCGGGCCGCGCCGGACGGCGCGCTGTGGCTCGCCACCGGCGAGGGCAATACCGGCGCGACCTCCTACGTCGGCTCCGGCGTCTACCGGCTGGCGAGCGCCGCGAGCGGCCAGTTCGCCACCACGGATCGCGCGGCGGGCCGGAGCTCGAAAGCACCTTCATCCATCGGCTGAAATTCGACGACGCCGGCAGCGTCTACGCCGCCACGTCCCGCGGCGTCTGGAAGCACGCGGCGGCCACCAAGAGCGGCGCCTGGACGCGCGTGCTCTACCCGGTGGCCGATCCCGTCGTGGACGGGGTCTCGCGGCCCAATCTGCAGTCGCCGTATAACAACATCTGCAACGACGTCGCGATCCAGCCCAACACCG
>JBBQYZ010000710.1:0-2275 GCA_038208205.1 Gemmatimonadales bacterium
CCCGATCACGCTCCTCGGGCCGAAGCTGGCGAGCAAAGTGTCGGCAGCCGATGCGACCGCGGCCGGCGCGCTCGCGGTGCAGGAGATCAACGGCTCGCTGCTGATCGACGCGTACCCGACCGTCGTCGAGACGTGGGATCCGGACTTCCTCGCGAAGACGGTCGCGCTGCGCCGCTGGCTATGGCCTCACACGATCCAGAACCCTGCCGATGGTGTCGGGCTCGGCATCAACCTGAAGCGATGACGGATACGCGTATCTCGAGCAACATCGACGACATCCTGCACCGGCTGCCGGCTCTCGAGCAGACGGGCAAGAAGCTCGAGGCGAAGTCGAAGTTCCGCGACGCCGCCGCGGAAGTCCTCAAGGGGCTGCAGAAACAGAAGGAACGGCTCGAGCGGCTCAAACGCAAGGACGGCGACTGGAAGGGCAACAACAACCCGGCGCTGCAGTTCGCCAAGACCTACGGCGTGCAGCAGCACGACCGCATGAACAGCGACAACCGGTGCAACCTCTACGACAAGTCAGGCTTCCCCGGGCTCGGCCGCGATCGGTCGTGTCTCTATAGTTGTGTAGATGCTCCTCGTCGTTTCGTCATCGGCGAGGGCAAAGGACGGGCGAACCTCCGGGTTGCAAGACCAAGGAGAAGCACCCGTGAAGAGACCGAAACGATCCCTCCGTCCTGAAGCTACCGACGTCATGATTCCGACGCAAGCCAACTTCGAGTTCGACCTCGCCGCACGCTGTCGTGATGCGGTGCGGGCAACCATGCAGGTCGTCCTCGACGAGGAGCTGGAGAGACTCGTCGGCGCCGGTCCGTACGAGCACAGCGACCAGCGCGTCGACGTCCGGAACGGCACGTATCCTCGTCGGGTGGTCACGACCTCCGGTGAGGTGCAGGTCCGCGTCGGACGCACCCGCAACGGCGGCTCCGCCACCGCGCCGCTCGGGCGCTACGCGCGGCGGCGTCCGGAAATCGACGCCGCCATCACGCAGTCGTACGTCGCCGGCGTCTCGACGCGCGACATGGCCGGCGTCACCGAGGCGCTGCTCGACAAGCGCGTCGGTCGCTCGACGGTGAGCCGGGTGACGAAGCGCCTCGAGGACGACGTTGAGGCGCTGCGCCGCGCGCCCATCACCGAGCCGTTCGCGTACCTGTACCTCGACGCGACGTTCGTCGACGCGCGGTGGGCGCGCACCGTCGAGAACGTGTCCGCGCTGGTCGCTTACGGCATCGGCACCGACGGGCACCGCCACCTGCTCGGCGTGCACATCGGCGTGACCGAGTCCGAGGCGAGCTGGGCCGAGCTGCTCGCGGAGCTGGTCGCGCGCGGCCTCTCCGGCGTGCGCCTGGTCATCCGCGACGAGCACGCCGGGCTGATGGCGGCGGTCCGCAAGATCCTGCCCGAGGCGCGTCAGCAGCGCTGCACGGTCCACCTGATGCGGAACGTGTTCTCGCACGTGCCGCAGCGTCACCAGAAGCGCCTCGCGCGCGAGCTCGTCGCCGTGCTGCACGCCGACAGCCTCGACGCCGCCAAGCGGAAGCTGCGCAGCTTCCGGGTCCGGTTCGCGAAGGAGTTCCCCGAGGCTGTCGCGTGCCTCGAGCGCGGCTTCGCCGACGCGACCTCGTACTTCGCGTTTCCCGAGGCGCACTGGATGCGCATCCGCACGACCAACGGCCTCGAACGCCTCCACGGCGAGATCAAGCGCCGCACGCGCGCCATCGGCGCGTTCCCCGATCGCGCGAGCGCCCTCCGCCTCATCACCGCCGTCGCGCTGCAGGTGACCAGCATCTGGCGCGACCGCGTCTACCTCGACATGTCCCTCTTCGACGACCACTACGCCGCCGCCGCGTGAACCACCAGCAACCCGTGTTTCCCCGTCACGCATTCACACAAACTTTGGGACTTGACCAGCTCGCGGGGGCGCCGGCCGGCGCGATCGGCACCGGCGCGCTCGCAGACGGCCCACCCTGCACGCGCGGCGGCGCGGGCGGCGCGCTCGGCTGCACCATGCCGCAGATCGATCCGGAGCCCTCCCTCCGCTCCTGGCAGCTCGTCCAGATCCACACACTCGCCAGCGGCGCGATCGACGTCGCGCTCGCAGGCACCTGTTGACGGGCTCCGGAATCCGTAAAGAAATGACAGTCGACCGGTGGGTGCGGAGATCGGCCGCGCCGACGGCGTGAAGCCGGCGCGGCCCGTGGGTGTCAGGACGCGGCGACCTGGCGGACGGGGCGCCGGCGGCGGCGCGATGGCGGACGGGCGGGCGGTGGGT
>JBBQYZ010000711.1:0-2273 GCA_038208205.1 Gemmatimonadales bacterium
GACCGAGGACGAAAGCGAACCACAGGTACCGATCCCACAAGGCGTTGAAGGCGAACGACGACCAGAAGAAACCGATCGTCGCCGAGCACAGGGCAACGGAAAATACGTCACTGCGTGCTTGCCGCAATGCCTTATGCGCCGAGAGACCGAGGAATGCGAACGCAACCAGGCCGAGGATTCCGCTGGACTCCCACAGCTGCAACGGCAGTGAGTGGCCGCGTCGAGGGTTCGCAAAACCGTCACCGAAGACCGGGTGGTCTTCGATCGCGGCGATCGACCCCGCTCGGTATGCGTCGCGCTCTGCGTTGCTTGCCGCCGTCGACGAGCTCGCCCCGATGGCACGAGTGAACGCATTGTCGGCTCCGATGTTGACCACCCCGGTGGTCAAACCGAGCAGGACGATGAGAGTCCCGGCGACGGTGAGTTTGACGAGGCGCACGTGTTTTGTCGTGACTGCTACCGCGAGGAATGCGACACCGACACCGAGCAACGACGCCCGGGATCCTGATCCCAGGACTCCGACGAGCGTGATCGTGAGGCCTGTCAGCGCCCAGCGCTGGCCGGTCCTGGTCGCTGCGGACAGGTAGAAGCCGAGCGAGATCGTCGCCGCGAACACGCAGGCGAGACCGAGGTGGTTCGGATGGAGGCTCAAGCCGACCACCCGCTTCACGAAGAGGGGCTCGATCGTGAAGCCGGCGATCACCGAACCGCTAGAGCCGATCACGAACATGCAGGCGAGGGACCGCACCTCGCGCCGGTCGGGTCGTAGCAGCGCCCCGGCCACGAGGACCGGAACGACAGCGCCCGCGAACTTCGACAGCGGCCCGACGGGCCCGTTCTGAATCAACACTCCGAGGAGGCCGCCAATGAAGAGCAGCAGGAACACAGTGGCGAGTCGAGCGAGTGGCCGCACCGCAACGCGTCGCTGTTGGATGAGGGTTTCAAGGGACAACACGCCGATCCCGGCGAGCAGGAACACATCAGCGAATATCAGGTTGGCACTGACTCGAACGGCGAGCAGCGGCGAGAACGCCACAGCCAGATGGATCAGCCCAGACCCGAGTCTCCTTAACCCCAGGAGAGCGGTCAGCGCCAGGGCGACGGCGCCGACGGCTATGGCTCCTGTTACCGCCAGGAACACGGAGACGGTCACGACAATGCCTCTTCTCTCGGGGAGCCGCTCACCAGCGGCACAAGGCCACGACCGACATAGAGTGCATTCGCTCCGTCATAGGGGGCGTTCATCCGGCAAGCAAGTGCCTCCTCTGCGCTGGCTTCAAGCCACAAGGTGCTTCCGCGTCGCACGAGAAAGGTCTCGCTCCGAAACGGCATATTCCGGCACCGGATCATCTCGTCCAACCATGGGTTGTAGCCAATGGGCATCGTCACGAGCACCTGTTCGGGATCGCTCACGAGTCGGTGGAGCGATGCAAGAACTCTCGCGAGCTTGTCCGCGTCTTGCGGTTCTTCATCCCAGCCGACATGTTCCAGCGTCGAGATCGACAGCACGCCGCCGTAGGGTTCGGCGGGCGCGTAACCCTCGATGTCGGCATTTATCACGTCCGACCGGATGTCGTACCGATCGACGACTGTGTGATTGAGCGAGGGGTCATAGTGTCGCACGACATTTCCGATCTCCAGCATCTGGCCGTCGCCCGACGACTGAGCAAATTCCAACGCCAGTGGCATCTCGACGCAACGCTCGTTCCGCCAGGTCCCGTTGTAGGAGTGAACGAAGTACCTGTAGCTCGTGCCGTCGCACCTGAATTCACGGTGACCCACCCGTCGCCGCATGATTGGGACGAGGACGTAAGCTCGCACCTTCCGGGCGATCCGATTCGGCAGCTCGGGAATGACGCGCCTGAGTCCTATTTGGCGGACGCGCATGACGAGCCGCACCGGTTCCCAGTACCCGGCGCGTCGGCTCAACAGCCTCAATCGATGCATCCCTAACACATTCGCTCCCGATTGAAAACATCCACAGAACTGACGCCTTCGGCTTGCATTCGAGAGCTCATGTAGAAACCGCGCTAGCGATCTTCAAAGCACGAATTCTAGACACTCCGTGCTGGAAATTGTCGACCCAACTTCCGAGGTTGAGGACTGATCCCAATGCACGTGAGCGGTCAGACATGAGTTGGTACTCTTCCAAGCTCAATGCGTCGAGCTCTTCCAGAGCTCGCGCCAGTTCTGCCACATCAGGCCCAGCGTGCAGCCCGTTGAGACCCGGCGAGAGAAACCGGCTCGCGGCGCCGACCGAGCGTCCGAGTATG
>JBBQYZ010000712.1:0-2273 GCA_038208205.1 Gemmatimonadales bacterium
TGGACACGGACAGTCAGGGCACTCGGCATAGAAAGCTCCGGCGGGTACGTCGACTGAGGGGGGAGTTACGAAACGGATCGGTCCCGTATTTGTAGCACACCGGGCGGCTTGCGAGACGCAGGCGGCTCGAATCCGCGTCGCAGCGCCAGGGGCTGGCTCTCAACGAGATCGGGGGCGTGCGGGCGGGTCAGGTGGCGGTGTCGACCGCGGCGAGCGCCCGGTCGATCGAGGCCGGGCCCGCATTCACCAGCGGCAGGCGTACGTCGGCGGTCGGTATCCGACCCTGGGCGTGGAGCACGCCCTTGAACACCGACGGATTCGGCTCGGCGTAGGCGGCCTGCACGACCGGAAGGAGCGCCTCGGCGTGGGCGCGGCCGTCGTCGACCTTGCCCGCCAGCCCGCACTCGATCATCGCGACGAAGCGGCTGGTGCACAGATGGGCAGCGGCGCTGATGGTGCCCGCACCCCCCATGAGCGTGAGCGGGAACAGCACCAGGTCTTCGCCACCGAGGATCGAGAACTCCCGCGGCGCACGGGCCAGGATCTCGAGCGTCTCCGCGTCGAGCGACGGCAGCGCTTGCTTCACAGCTGCGATGTTGGGTACCTGGGCAAGCTCGAGCATTCCCTCGGGCCCGAGGTTGCGGCCGGTGCGGGCCGGGATGTTGTAGATGACCAGCGGCACCGGGCTCGCCGCGGCGACCGCCTTGAAGTGCTCGACGATGCCGGCTTCGGACGGGCGCACGTAGTAGGGAACGACGATCAACGCGGCGGCGAGGGCCGGTGTGCCGGCGAGCGCGACGACCGCGGCGGAGGTCTTGGCCGTGTTGTTGGTGCCCGCGCCCACGATCAGCTGCGCGCCGTGCTGGTCGCAGACCGCCGCGCACCGGTTGATCACCGCCTGTTGCTCGTCGGCTTCCAGCGCCGTCGCCTCGCCGGTGGTACCGAGCGCCACAATGCCCGCGCAACCGGCGTCGAGGTACTGATGGCACAAGCCGTCGATCGCGTCGAGGGCGACCGAGCCGTCGGCCGCGAACGGGGTGATGAGCGGGACGTAGACCCCTTGGAGCAACCGTTGAGGCATGGCGTCAGGGTATCCCGGCGGCCAGTTCGCGCGCCCGACGAAACACGTCGTCGAGCATCGGTTCAGTGAGCCGACGGGTGAACGTGTTCTGTTGACTCGGGTGATAGCAACCGAGCACCACGAACCGCTCGGTAACGACTTCGAGGCCATGAGCAAACCGCGGCCGCGGTACGGGAAGCGGCGACCCGCACGCGGCGAGGACGCGCGCGACGGCGGCGTACGCGAAACCGCCGAGCACGACGACGACACGCACCCGCTCGAGCAACGCGAGCTCGCGCTGGAGATACGCCAGACAGCGATCACGCTCCGCGGGTGTCGGTTTGTTGTCGGGCGGCGCGCACCGCACGGCCGCCGCGACGTACGCGTCGTGGAGCTCGAGCCCGTCGTCGGCGGAGACCGAGAGCGGCTGGTTCGCGAAGCCGAGCCGGTACAGCGAGGCGAAGAGCCAATCGCCGGAGCGGTCGCCCGTGAACACCCGACCGGTGCGGTTCCCACCGTGCGCGGCGGGCGCGAGCCCGGCAATGAGCACATGCGCCGCCGGATCACCGAAGCCGGGCACCGGCCGACCCCAATACGTCTCGTCGCGGAACGAGGCGCGTTTCTCCTCGGCAACTCGTTCGCGCCATGCAACAAGCCGCGGACACGCGCGACAGACGACGATCTCGTCGGTGAGCGCGCGCAATTCGTCGATGGTGGTGTCGGGCACATCGGGATCGTACGGGTAGGGTTCGGCGCCGTGCGCCTCCGGCTGATCGTCAACCCGATCGCTTCAAGGGTGAACACGCGCGCTCGCGTTCCGATCACGAGCGCACTCGCGGCCGCGCACGAGCTCGAAGTCGTCGAAACCGGTCAGCGCGGAGACGCCACGAAGTTCGCTCGCGAAGCGGCCGCGGTCGGTATCGACGTCGTCGTCGTCCTCGCCGGCGATGGCACGCTCAACGAAGCCGCATGTGGTCTCATCGGGTCGTCGACGGCACTGGCCACGCTGCCGGGCGGATCCACCAACGTGTTCGGGCGTGCGCTCGGCATCTCCCACAACCCGATCGAAGCCGCCGCGCAGCTCCTGCATGCGCTCGCGGCGCGGTCGTTCACGCGTATCGGCGTCGGCGCCGCCAGGCTTCCCGACGGCTCCGATCGCTGGTTCCTGTTCCATCTCGGCATCGGATTCGACGCCGCGGTTGTCAAGGAGATG
>JBBQYZ010000713.1:0-2268 GCA_038208205.1 Gemmatimonadales bacterium
GCGCGACCCGCAAACGCGAGCGTGGCGCCACCGGTGCTCAAAACGAGCGCGGTGGCGATGCTCGCGGTTCGGAGCTTGTTCATTGAAGTTCTCCTCGCTGTGGGTGAATCACTTGCAGGTTCACCTTCGCCTCACCGCTCGACGCCGACAATGGTGTGGTCCCCCTCAGTTCGGTGGGGAGGACCCCACCACGCGCTGTACGCGTGCGCGGGTTCGAATCCCGTCGTTCGCTCCACATCTACACGGCCGGGGGGTGCCCTCGGAGTCGCATGACCTCGGCCTCCAGGTCGCGGGCGAATCTGGTGGCCTCCGCGATCGACGCCTGGAGGTTCTCGTTCTCGCGCTGGAGGCTGAGCGCGTACTCCTCCGCACTGGCGCGGCTCTCGCGCAACGCGATGTCGTCGCTTCGCAACTGGCGCAGGTACGGCGGAGGTTCCTCGGCAAGCTCGCCCCAGGTGAGGGGGAACAGGTCCCCGGTCAGGGTGTTCCGTGTGCGCCCGTCGAGGTAGCAGCACGTGAAGGCGCGGCGGGGTACCGCCGAGGCGTTCAGCCCCGATCGGTGGAGGAGCCAGTTGTGCAGGAGGACGGCGTGGCCCGCTTCGACCGGCAGCGGGATCGACGATGCCGGTGTGCAATGGCGCGCGGCCGCCTCGTCGCTGATCGTGCTGCCGTACCAGCTCAGGAGCCCCAGACGGTGCGACCCGGGCACGATCTCCATGCACCCGTTCTCCGGGCTTGCCACATCAAGGGCAACCCAGATCGTGACCAGCGGATCCCGATCGAGCGCCCACACCGCACCCCCGTCCTGATGCCAGGGCAACTCCGTGCCTTGTCCGGCGGGCTTGTTCATGACCATCGCCCGAAAGGTGGAGATCGGCGCGTGCGGACCGTACTGCCGCGCGCAGACTTCGATGAAGACGGGATGCCGCATCAGGTCGGAGAAGAGATCGTCGGCCTCGAGTCCCTGGATCTTCCGGTACCGGCTCGTGCCGGTGTCGAAGCGATGGACCGCGTCTGGCAGTTCGTCGTAGGCGCCACCCGTGTCCAGCTGCATCTGCACGTTCGGGTTCGTCACGTTGCCCAGGGCGAGGTCGTCGACACGGCGGCGCATCGCCTCCAGCTGCGGACCGCTGACGACCGGGCCGAGCGGCAGGTAACCGTTCCGCCCGTAGGACTCCCATTGTGCGTCGATCACCACACCGTGCCTCCCGGTCCGGGGTCCATCACCAAGCGGCCACCTCGTCGCCAACTATTGTCGGGCGGTGATCGCCGCGACGATCGTCGCTCGCAACTATGTCGCACAGGCCCGTGTCTTGGCTGCGTCCTTCCTGCAGCACCACCCGGGAGCGAGGTTCGTCACGCTCGTCATCGATGGCGACGAGAGTGACATGGATGCGTCCACCCCGACGTCGACCGTCGTCCTTCCCGGCGATCTCGGCCTCGCCGTCGGGGAGTGGGAGCAGATGGCGGGCATGTACTCGCTGATGGAGTTCGCGACAGCGATGAAGGCGGCCCTCCTCCGAGCTCTGCTTACACAAGAGATCGCAAGCGGAGGTGAGGACGTATCCGTGCTCTACCTCGATCCGGACATCGTCGTCTTCCAACCGTTCCCGGAGGTCTTCTCGATCGCACGGCGCTGCGGCATTGCGCTCACGCCCCACGTGTTACAGCCGCTCCCGCGCGACGGGCTCGAGCCCGATGAGGCGGCACTGATGCACGCCGGCGTCTTCAACCTCGGGTTCATCTGCATCGGTCGAGGGGCCTTGCCGTTCCTGGACTGGTGGCACGAGCGCCTCCGCGTCGACGCCGTCGTCGACCTCGCCAACGCGCTGTTCACCGACCAACGCTGGGTCGATTGGGCGCCGACGCTCTTCGGCGCGGAAGTGTTGCGCGACCATGGGTTGAACGTCGCGTATTGGAACCTCCACGAGCGCCCGCTCACGCAGGATGCCGACGGCACGATCCTCGCGGCCGGCGAAGCCGTGAAGTTCTTTCACTTCAGCGGCTACGACCCGGGACGGCCGTGGCTGCTCTCGAAGCACGCCGCGAACCGACCTCGCTGTCCGCTCTACGAGCACACGATCGTCGCGCAGCTCTGTAACGCGTATGCCGATTCGCTTGGCGCGGCCGGGCTCACCGAGCTGCGGCATGTCGACTACCGGCTCCGGCAGGCACCGAACGGACTGCGCCTCATCCCGCTCGTGCGCGCCGCCTACCGCGATGCGATCAAGCAGGCCGGCATCGCAGGGATTCCCGTCCCTCCCAGCC
>JBBQYZ010000714.1:0-2267 GCA_038208205.1 Gemmatimonadales bacterium
CTGCGGCCAGTGAGCACCTGCAACGCATGCTGCGGATGCTGGAAGCGCATCAGCCCCACTTCGGGAAGTGGGTTGATGGCGATGATCCGGCCGCCGTTCTTCTTGGTGATCTGGAGCGCGCTGAGCATGCGTGGGTGGCAGGTGCCCGGGTTGTGTCCGAGGTCGACGAGGACGCCCGCCTCGTGCACGTCGTCCAGCGTCGCCGTCCCCTTGCCGATGCCGATCGAGTCGCTGAGCGCCGAGCCGCTCGACTCGTGGCACATGTTCGAGCAGTCCGGCATGTTGTTGGTGCCGAACTGGCGCGCGAAGAGCTGCCAGAGGAAAGCGGTCTCGTTCGCCGTGCGGCCCGACGTGTAGAACGCCGCCTCGTCCGGGGTGTCGAGCGCATTGAGCTGGCGCGCGATCAGGGCGAAGGCGTCGTCCCACGAGATCGGCTCGTAGTGCGTCGCGCCCGCGCGCAACACCATCGGCTCGGCGACGCGCCCCTGCTGCGTGAGCCAGTAGTCGCTCTTGTGCGACAGCTCCTCCACGCTGTGCTGGCGGAAGAAGTCGCGCTCGATGAGCGTGCGCGTATTCTCCTCGCTCGCGGACTTCGCCCCGTTCTCGCAGAACTCGGCGACCGCCCGCTCGCCGGCGGGTGGGTCGGGCCAGGCGCAGCCCGGGCAGTCGAAGCCGTCCTCCTTGTTCAGCGCCAGCAGCAGGCGCGCGCCCTTCACGGGGCCCATGTTGGCATACGCGTACTTCATGGACTGGACGACGGCGGGGACACCCGCCGCGTACGTGCCCCGCTCGCCGACGCGGATCCCCGCCTCGGTGAACTCCTCCGGCGGCACGGCCAGCACGGCGCCGCCATGATGCGCCTCGTCCCGACGCGTCGCCGGCGCCTCGCCCTTTTCCGCCATCATGTCGCGCTTGATGTCCCCCTCGCTCGAGAGGTCCACCTTGCTCGTCTCCCACGAGTTCATCTGCTCGGCGGAGTGCTCGCCGTAGATCGCCCCGTGCTGCTGGTCGCGGTCGCCGCGCGCATCCGGGTTGCGGGCGAGGTCGCTGGAGTCGGGGGAGGGGTCGGGGTCGGGGCGCTTATCGTCGAGCATGGATTGATTGGTAAGGGAGGGTCGCGGATGGTGCGTGGTGTGTGACCGCAGTGCATTCACGCATCACCCATCACCCAGTTCGCTCATGGTCGCGCCTGCGTCGTCAGTCCCATCTGTGCAGCCGCGAACGCCCACTCGTCCGCGAGCTCGGCGATCCGCTTGTCGGTGGGGCGGTAGCCGTGACTGCCCTGGGTCTCAACGCGGATCAGCACGGGCTTGTTGCACCCCTGCGCCTTCTGCAGGGCGGCGGTGAACTTGAAGGAGTGGCTCGGCACCACCCGGTCGTCGTGGTCGGCCGTCGTCACGAGCGTCGCGGGATAACAGGTGCCGTCCCTGACGTTGTGCAGCGGCGAGTAGGCGCGCAGGTACGGGAAGGCGGTGCTGTCGTCCGCCGCCCCGTACTCGGTGGCCCACGCCCCGCCGCCAGTGAACTTGTGGTATCGCAGCATGTCCATCACTCCCACCGCCGGCAGCGCCGCGGCGAACAGCTCCGGCCGCTGCTCCATCACCGCGCCCACGAGCAGGCCGCCGTTGGACCCGCCCATGATCGCCAGCTTCGACGGCGAGGTGTACCGCTCGCGCACGAGATATTCCGCCGCGGCGATGAAGTCGTCGAAGACGTTCTGCTTCTTCTCCTTCATGCCTGCTTCGTGCCAGGCCTCTCCGTACTCGCCGCCACCACGCAGGTTCGCGGTGGCCCAGATGCCACCGAGCTCGAGCCACGCGGGGACGTCCGGCCGGAAGGTGGGGTTGGTACTGATGTCGAACCCGCCATATGCGTACAGCATCGTGGGATTGGTGCCGTCGAGCGCGAGCCCCTTCCGCCGCGTGATGAACATCGGCACTCGGGTGCCGTCCTTGGACGGGTAGAACACGCGCGTCGTCTCATAGCGCGACGGGTCGAAGGTGGGTGTCACCGGCGCGAACGGAATGCTGCGCCGCGCTGCGGCGTCGTAGCGGAACACGCTCGCCGGCACGAGCGGCGACGTGAAGCTGTAGAGCAGCTCGGGGCGATCGAACCGTCCGGAGAGCCCGCCGACGCTGCCGAGCCCGGGCAGCGGCAGCGTCTCCTGCGGCACACCGGCGAGCGTGTAGAAGCGTACGGCGCTCGCCACGTCCTCGAGCGTGGAGACGGCGAGCCGGCCCGCCACGAGATCGGCGCGGTCGATCGTG
>JBBQYZ010000715.1:0-2260 GCA_038208205.1 Gemmatimonadales bacterium
GCGTATCCGGTCCGCGCCGTCCTCGTGGGGACCCTGAAGACCTACGAAGCCGCCGGCCAGCTCACGCTTCCCCCATCTCCCAGACTCGCTCCACCGGTGGAATTCCCCGGAGGGGCAGCCTTTCCCGTGCTCGATCGATGATTCTGACTCCCACGACGGCCGTCTCCGCGTTCACCCTCGCCGCGAAGCCGCGCGGTCTGACGCCGTTGAACCGCGCGACGCTCAAGCTGTCGGTGTTGATTCCCGTCTATAACGAGCGGCATACCATCGAGACGATCCTGGAGCGCGTGCATGCCGCGCCGATCCGGAAAGAGATCATCTGCGTTGACGACTGCTCGACCGATGGCACGCGCGAGCGCCTGATCGAGCTGCACGCGGCCGGCATCATTCACACCCTCATCCTCCAGCCGCAGAACGGCGGGAAGGGCCGCGCCATCCGCACCGCGATTGCCGCCAGCACGGGCGACCTGGTCATCGTCCAGGATGCCGACCTGGAATACGACCCGCAGGACTGGCCCACGCTGCTCCAGCCGCTGATCGACGGCAAGGCCGACGCCTGCTTCGGCTCGCGGTTCCTGGGTGGTCCCCACCGCGTCCTCTACTACTGGCACTCGGTCGGGAACACGCTGCTGACGACGTTCAGCAACATGATGACGAACCTGAACCTCACCGACATGGAGACCTGCTACAAGGCGATGCGCGGCGATCTCGCGCGCTCGCTCAGGTTGACGTCGGAGCGGTTCGGGATCGAGCCCGAGCTGACGGCCCGCCTCGCCCAGCGCGACGCGCGCATCTACGAGGTGCCGATCTCCTACGCGGGGCGCACCTACGCCGAGGGCAAGAAGATCGGCTGGCGCGACGGCGCCGCGGCGCTGTGGCACATCCTCAAGTACAACGTCGCGCGATGACGACCCGCCGCTGGGCTGCCCCGGCGGTCGTGGCCCTCCTCGCGCTGGCGGCGACGGTCACGAGCCTGGGGCACGACTTCACCTTCGACGACCGCTACGTCATCATGACGAACGGCAACGTCCATGCGCTCAGTGGTATCCCGCGGCTGTTCGGGCAGACGTACTGGCCGCGCGGACTCGGTGGCGACGGCTATCGTCCGCTGGTGATGTCGCTGTTCACGCTGCAGTGGGCGGCCGGCGGCGGCGCCCCGTGGCTGTTCCACGTCGTCAACGTGCTGCTCGCGATGTGCTCCGCCGTCGCCGTGTGGTGGTGCGCCGCCGCGCTGCTGCCACCGGCCGCCGCGCTCGCCGCCGCGGCGTTGTTCGCCGTGCACCCGGTCCACGTCGAGGTCACCGGCAACGTGGTCGGGCAGTCCGAGCTCATCGTCGCGCTCTGTCTCGCCGTGGCGGTGGGCATCTACCTCCGCGCACGGCGGCTCGGCCCCCTGCGCCGGCGCGACACCGCATCGGTCGTGGCGTTGTACGCCGTTGCGCTCCTGGCGAAGGAGCACGCGATCGTGCTCCCGGGCATCCTGCTCGCCGCGGAGTGGGCGCTGTTCACCGAGCCCTCCTGGCGCGTGCGGGTGCGCCGCGAGCGATTGCTGGCGCTCCTGCTCGTCCTCGTCACGGTGCTCTACCTGTTCGTGCGCGGGCTCGTCATGCGTGAGCTCGCGGGCTTCTCGCCCTTCCCGGTGTTTCGCTACCTGCACATGAGCAACGCGAACCGGGTGCTGACGATGATGACCGAGTTGCCGCGCATCGCCCGACTGCTGGTCTTTCCCACGCGGCTCAGCGGCGATTATTCTCCCACCGACGTGATCGTCGCCAGCGGCTTCGACGTGCTGCAGCTGCCCGGCATGTTCATCGGCGCCGGTGTCGTGCTGCTCGCCGTCGCGCTACGCCGCTCGGCACCCGTGGCGAGCTTCGGGCTGCTATGGTTGATCATCGCCTTCCTGCCCGTCAGCAATCTGCTCGTGCCGGCCGGCTTCATGGTGGCGGAGCGCACGCTGTTCTTTCCGAGCGCTGGTCTGGTGCTCGTGGCGGGAGCGCTGCTCGCCTCGCTCCGCCTGGGACACCGCACCGGATGGCGGGCCGGCCTCGCCGTGACGGGATTGCTGCTCGCGCTCGGGCTCGGACGGAGCACCGACCGACAGCGCGTGTGGAAGAACAACGACGTGTTCTTCGAGCAGCTGGTGCGCGATACGCCCAATGGCTACCGGGCGCACTTCCTCCGCGGGCGGCAGGTCGCCACGCAGGGACGCTACCACGAGATGGAGCTCGAATACCGGCGGGCCATCACCCTGTTTCCGTAC
>JBBQYZ010000716.1:0-2248 GCA_038208205.1 Gemmatimonadales bacterium
CAGTGGAGACCGCGACGGCCGAGGACGTGCAAGCGACGGCGGCGCTGCGGCGGCAGGCGGTGCGCGGCGGCGCGGTGTTTATGGTCGCCCGCCTCGGCGCCCAACTCTTCCAGTGGTCCGTTACGCTCTTCGTCGCCCGCCTCTTGGAACCCGACGACTACGGCATGATGACCTCCGGCGTTCTGTTCGTGGGCCTCGCGGACCTGCTCGCTGAAGCCGGGGTCGGACGCGCCCTCATCCAAAGAAAACATCTTGCCGCGACCGACCTAGCCCAAGCGTTTACGCTCAGCCTGGCGCTCTCGACGGGACTCTACGCCCTTCTTTTCCTCGTCGCGCCGACGGCCGGCGCGCAATTGAACCTTCCTGGTTTCGCGCCCTTCTTGCGCGTCTTGGCCCTCATGCTCTTTATTGTCCCCCTACGTTCCGTAACCGGGGCGCTGCTCGAACGCGATCTGCACCTGGGCAAGCAGTCGGCGGTCCACCTCGGCGCCGCGGCGTGGCAGTCGTTTGCTGTTCTTGGACTCGCCGCGGCGGGATGGGGTTACTGGGCCCTCGCCGCCGGTACTTTGCTCAGCCGGCTGCTCGAAGCGCTGTCGATCTGGTACGTCACCGGCTGGTCGCCGCGCTTGGCCTGGCCCGGCCGGCAAGCTTGGACGCTGTTGCGCTATGGCCTGCACGTCAGCCTGGCGAGCATGCTCTGGTTCGCCTACAGCAACGCCGATTTCGCCGTCGTCGGCGCCTTGCTCGGCCCGATCCTCCTTGGCTATTATGCGCTCGCGTTTCAGCTGATTTCGCTGCCGGTGCAGAAGCTCTCGGCCAACGTCAACCACGTCATGTTCGCCGTCTTTTGCAAGATTCAGGACGACCGCGAGCGTGTCTGCCGTTGGTTCATCCGCGTGACCGTCTTGATGTCGTTCCTGGCCATGCCGGCGCTTTTGGGGATGGCGCTGGTTGCCGCCGACGCCATCCCACTTCTGCTGGGTCAACGCTGGCAAGAGGCGGTACTGCCGTTTCAGCTGCTCTGTCCCGTCGGCATCCTGATGGTCGTCAGCTCCAGCTTACATCAGACGCTCGGCGCCCTGGGCCGGCCCGACGTGACACTCAAATACAATGCTTTTTGCGCCCTTTTGTTTCCGATTAGCTTCGCCGCGGTTGGGCGCGATTACGGCATCGTCGGCATCTGCCTGGTTTGGTTGGTGCTCAACCCGCTTACGGTAGCCGGCCTGTTCCACCTGACCCGGCATGTTACGGGCATTACCGTTGGGGCGATCGTGCGCGCCCATTTGCCCATCGTGGCGGGGACCGCGTTCATGGCGGCTTGCGTGCTCGCCGTGCAATGGTCGCTCGTCGACGAGCCGCGCACCCTCCGTTTGGTCGCCGCCGTTGCCTCGGGCGCAACGGCGTACGCGGGTTGGATGCTGCTGACGGCCCGCGCGAACGTCCTGGCCGACATTGTCAATCTCTGGAAAGAGCTGCGCTCCCGGCCGGAAAAAAGCTAGAGTAGGAAGCCCCCGAGGCGCGCCGCCGAGCGCTCGACGTAAACCACGCTGAACCCACGCGATGACTTCTCGCAAAGTGCTGCTCGCGACTTACCACTTTCCCCCGTCCGCCGCGGTTGCGGTTTACCGCATGCTCGGCTTGGTGCGTTACCTGCCGCGCTTCGGCTGGGAGCCGATCGTCGTCGCGCCGCCGCGCGTCCCGCACGAGCCGAACGATCCCGCGCTTCTGGACCTCGTGCCGCGTGGGACGCGGGTCGTGCATGTGCCGTTCGCCGAGGGTTGGCGCGGCAAGGTCGCGCGCCGGGTTGCTCCGATGAGCCATTGGCTCCCCAAGGCGTATCGCGCTTGCTGGAAGATTTTCCGCGAAGAAAGGCTGGACGCGCTCTTGACCTCGAGCCCGCCCGGGGCGATTCACACGTTGGGGCTGGCGCTGCAGTGGCAGACCGGGTTGCCGTGGGTCACGTGCTTTCGCGATCCGTGGGTGACGAACCAGCCCGTAGGAACGGTGACCTTGCGCCATCGCTGCGAGGTGGTGCTTGAAGCCCAGACCATGCGGCGGGCGAGCTACATCGTCGCCAATACGCCGCTCAATCAGCGGGGCTTGCAAGACGCTTATCCGCTCCATGCCGACAAGATCGTGACGATTACCAACGGCTTCGATCCCGAGAAGTTCGAGCGGTCGCAGGTGCATCGGCCCGGCAATCCGTTGACGCTGCTGCACGCCGGCGAGCTTTACACCGGCCGCGACC
>JBBQYZ010000717.1:0-2232 GCA_038208205.1 Gemmatimonadales bacterium
GGTTCACCGAGTTGCCGTTCAGGCCGCTGCAGCGACGCGGGGCGCGTTGGCTCGCGGCCGCGTGATTTCGAAGAACCCGGGTTCCGCCGAGAGTATGAGAACGCCGCGCTCGGTGCAGTGATCGGAGCGAATATCGGAGCCGCTGCCGGACTGTGTGGCCCGTAGACCTGGCCCAAATCTTGGTGCGCTCACTTGTTAGGTAGCGATGCATGAGGGCGGGTCGACGCATATAGCGGGGGACCCGCCCTCGTCGCGTCCGCATTCGCGGA
Organism: Gemmatimonadales bacterium; assembly: GCA_038208205.1. Lineage (GTDB taxonomy): Bacteria > Gemmatimonadota > Gemmatimonadetes > Gemmatimonadales > Gemmatimonadaceae > AG11. The sequence goes on from JBBQYZ010000717.1 coordinate 270, forward strand.
GTCACTCGACCGAGACACAGCGACCCGATCTAGCCACGACAAGACGGGCGATCTGCATCACGTCCCGATGCCCCGCGTACGGGTTCAACACAGGTTCACTGTGATGGGCCTCAGTGCCATGTCGCGCGGTGACGCGCCAGAGCGGGCACTATGTGCGCGGGCGAAAGGCTCTGGCGGAGGTGTCGGAATGGCAACGCGAACTGCTGGATGCGCGTGTGGTCGGGTCGAGGTCAAGGTGGAGAACGAACCACTGCTCGTCGTGATCTGCCATTGCGACTTCTGTCAGAGACGATCGGGCAACGTCTTCATCGCGTCCGCGCATTTCGGAGAGGAACAGGTAGTCGCGATCAGTGGTGAGACGAAGGTCTACAACGGTTTGGAAGTCGACGGCGTCGGCGCTGTCGGGATACCGGGCGGGATCGACTACCACTTCTGCACGACGTGCGGTTCCACCCTTTACTGGCTGACTATCTCCCCACAAACGGGGCGACGCGTTTTCATTATTGCCGTGGGGAACTTCGTCGACACCGAGTTCCCTGCACCAACAACGGAGTTCTTTACGAAGTTCCGCCATCCCTGGGTGTCGCCGGTTCCGGGCGCTGTCCAGTTGTACGACCCTCTTGACGGTTCCGTTTCGCTCGAGTCGATGGTGCCGAGCCTGGGAGCTGACTCCGTCTCTGAGTGACTCAGAGTCCGCTGGCGCGCCAGATCTGCCGCTCGGCAGCGCGTGACGTTCTGTCGCGACGAACTCGCTGGCTATCGGCTCGCAGACCGGGCATTCGGGGCGGGTGGTGCCGAGCTCTGACGAGTTCGCCGGCGGTACGGATGCTCGAGCCGTGCTGGCCGAGATGACGCTAGGACGAGGACTGGTCTCGATCGCGGTGGTAGTTGCGCACCTCCATCCCTCGCGGGCGAGATCCCTCTAGAGGTGTCGCGAACAGGAGCGTCGTTGCTGCGTCTACCAGTCCTGGGCGGCGAGGAGCAGCGTGGCGAGCGGTTCGAGCGTGGCTACGAGCTCGTCGAGCTCGTCGGGCTCGAGGCTCTCGTAGGGCTTCGCTGCGAGGTCGTCGGTGAGCGCCTCGACCCGCTGTTTGACGGCGCGGCCTGGTTCGCTGAGCCAACCGTCATCTCCGATCAGGTTGCGATCGCGCATCCCGCTGATCACGGCGGCGAGCTGCGCTGGGGGGAGGTGGTGGATGCGTCCGAACTTCTCCGCGGGCATGCCCGTGTCGAGGGCGAAGAGGACGTGCGCCTCGAGGCCGCCGACACCCTCGGTCATCAGGGCGGCGATGTGCCCGTCGCCACGGTGCTCGCGCAGCAAGGAAGCTGCATGGAAGAAGCGGGCCACCACGTCGTCGGGGATCGGGATCGCGCGCAGCGCGGCGTACATGGGCCGGCCCTCGAACGGTGCGCTGGTCGCAGCCCCGAGCAGCAGTTCAGTGGCGCGTGCGAAGGCGGGAGAGTCGACGTGATCGCCGAGGATCCGCCGCAACGCCTTCACACAGCCCTTCTGGCGAGCGGCGATCGCCGCTTCGGGCGTGGTCGTGTGCCACACCTTCGGGATGTGGCGGGCCACCTCGCCGGGAGCGAAGTTGTAGAAGAGCGCGTCCACCACCTCCGCCGAGGCGACGCCGAGGGGCGCCGCCCGTCCGGCGAAGTAGGTATCCCAGTAGTTGGTGAACCCCAGGGCGAACATCGCCTCGTTCGGTTCGTCGGCCGAGTACGGGATGACACCGATCGGCTCGACCAGCTCGAACATCCGGCGTGCCATCGAGCTCATGGCCTGATCCTCCTGCTGCAGCCCCGGCGCCCCGTGCGAACGCTCACCACCAATTTGACGGTTGGTGGCCGCGAAACTCATCGCACCACCGCAGCATCGCGGAGATGGATCCCGTACGCCGTCTCGCCACACGACGATCCAAGTCGAGTCCACCCCGCGCAAGCGATGGCTCGGGTGTTGTCG
>JBBQYZ010000718.1:0-2220 GCA_038208205.1 Gemmatimonadales bacterium
CCTACCGGGACCGGCGCCCGCCGTACAGCGAGGATGCCGAGCAGGCCGTGATCGCCGCGATGCTCATGGACCAGGACGCGATCCTGCGCGCCATGGAGTACGTGGACGACACGATGTTCTATCGGGAGGCGCACCGGCGAATCTTCCGCGCCATGGTGTCGATCTCGGAACGCGGCGAGGTCGTGGACCCGCTGACACTGGCCGAGGAGCTGGGGCGGCGGGGGGAGCTGGAGGCGAGCGGAGGAAAGGATTACATCGGCCAGCTCATCGACGCCGTACCGACGGCGGCGAACGTGGAGTACCACGCGCGGATCGTGAAAGAGAAGGCGCTCCTTCGCCGACTGATCGAGACGTCGACCGCGATCATTTCGGAGGCGTTCGAGGGACGCACCACCGCCGCCGAGCTGTTGGACAGCGCCGAGCACAAGATCTTCCAGGTGAGCCAGCAGCGTGGCACGCAGGGGTTCACGCGTGTCAAGGAGCTTATGTGGCCGACGATGGAGCGCATCGAAGCGCTCCAGCGCGGCGGGAAAACGATCACCGGAGTGCCGAGCGGTTTCGCCGATCTCGACGAGATGACGTCGGGCTTCCAGCCGGCGGATCTGGTGATCATTGCCGCTCGACCGTCGATGGGAAAAACCGCGCTGGTGCTGAACATCGCGCAATACGCCGCCATCGAGAAGAACGTTCCGGTTGCGGTGTTCTCCCTCGAGATGAGTAAAGAGTCGCTGGTGCAGCGCATGCTGACGTCGGAAGCGCGGGTGGACGCGCAGAAACTGCGCAAGGGAATGCTCCGTGATGACGACTTTCCGCGCATGGCGCGGGCGGCCGGAATCCTGAGCAGTGCGCCGATCTGGATCGACGACAGTGCGGCAATCACCCTTCTCGAGATCCGCTCCAAGGCCCGTCGCCTCAAAGCCGAGTCGGAGGTGTCGCTCGTGATCGTGGACTACCTCCAGCTCATTCAGGGTCCATCGAACTCGGAAAGCCGCCAGCAGGAGATCAGCACCATCTCGCGGTCACTCAAGGCGCTGGCGAAGGAGCTGAACGTGCCGGTTGTCGCGCTCTCGCAGCTCTCGCGGGCGCCGGAGCAGCGGGCCGGCGACCATCGGCCGCAGCTCTCGGATCTGCGCGAGTCGGGCGCGATCGAGCAGGATGCCGATCTCGTGATGTTCATCTACCGGCAGGAAGTGTATGACGGGCCCACCGACAAGGACGGCAATTCGCTCGAAGGGCGGGCGGAGGTCATCGTCGGCAAACAGCGCAACGGCCCGATCGGCTTCGTCAATCTGTTCTTCCACAAGGCGTACACCAGGTTCGAGAACTACACGGCGCGTCCCTCGTCGGCGTGAGATGCGATCGTGAGCCCAAAGACGAAGACGGTCTACCGCTGCACCGAGTGCGGCGCCGAGCACCCGAGATGGGCTGGCCGCTGCGACGCCTGCGGCGAGTGGAATACTCTGGTCGAGGAGATGTCCGCTCCCCGCCCCACCACGCCGGCTGCCCGCCGGCGCGCCGGCAGCGCAGCGTTCAGCAACGGCGGGAGCGTCGCCCCGACGGTCAGTCTCGCGGACGTGAGGGGCTCCGAGGACCGGCGGTGGAAGACCGGGCTCCAGGAGTTCGACTTCGTGCTCGGCGGGGGGCTCGTCCCCGGCTCGATGGTGCTGATCGGCGGCGAGCCTGGCATCGGAAAGTCCACTCTGCTGCTGCAGGTGGCGGCGCGGCTGCAACAGGCGGGACACCGCGCGCTCTACGTCTCCGGTGAGGAGTCCCCGCTGCAGGTGAAGCTGCGTGCCAACCGCCTGGGCGAGTCCACGGATGACGTCGCGCTGCTCAGCGAAACGCAGCTCGAGACCATTCTCGCCACCGGCGCGGCGATGGAGCCCGCCGCCATGTTCGTCGACTCCATCCAGACCGTCTTCACCAGCGACCTCGAGGGTGCGCCGGGCAACGTCGGTCAGGTGCGGGAGTGCGCCGCCCGACTGATGCGCTTCGCCAAGGATAGCGGGACGGCGGTGTTCGTGGTCGGTCACGTCACCAAGGGCGGCGGGATTGCCGGTCCCAAGATGCTCGAGCACATCGTCGACACGGTGCTGTACTTCGAAGGGGAAGGCACGCTCGACCAGCGGGTGCTGCGGGCCACGAAGAACCGTTTCGGCGGGGTGGACGAGATCGGCGTCTTTCGGATGACGCAGAGTGGACTGCTCGCGGTCGAGAATC
>JBBQYZ010000719.1:0-2213 GCA_038208205.1 Gemmatimonadales bacterium
GCGCCAACCTCGACGACGGCTATGTCGCGCCCGCCGAGCTGTTCGACCCTGCCAGCGGCGCGTGGCAGCCCGCCGGGCAACTGCGCCGCGCTCGCGCGAACCACACCGCGTCGCTGCTGGCGGACGGCCGGGTGCTCGTCGCCGGCGGCCTCGCGCGCCACCACGCCGAGCTGCGCAGCAGCGAGATCTACGACCCCCAGGCCAACGCGTGGAAGGACGGCCCGGTCATGCACGCGGTGCGCTACCACCACACCGCCACGACGCTCGCCGACGGCCGCGTGCTCGTCACCGGCGGCGACCGCGGCGACGACGACTTCGAGCGCTCGGCGGAGATCTACGACCCCGCGCTCAAGCGCTGGACGCAGGCCGCCGGCATGCGCGTCGCGCGTGCCAACCACACCGCGACGCTGCTGCCCGACGGCCGCGTGCTCGTCGCCGGCGGCGGCGACCGCGGCCCCGGGTTCGCACGCAGCGCCGAGCTCTACGACCCGGCCATGAACCGCTGGCAGGACGCCGGCAACATGCGCGGCGAACGTGCCTTCCACGTGGCGACGCTGCTGCCCAGCGGCGAGGTGCTCGTCGCTGGAGGGTTCGCCGACTCCGGCACGCTGCGCAGCGCCGAGCTCTTCGACCCCGCGACCGGACGCTGGCGGCGCACCGGGTCGCTGCGCCAGGCGCGCGGCCACACCGCGCTGGCGCTGATCGGCAACGCGGTGCTCGTCGCCGGCGGCGGGCGCGTGTCGGGGCGGCTCGTCCCGAGCGCGGAGCTCTACGACGCGGGCGCGCCTGCCGCTTCGGAGCCCGCTCCCCCGCCGCCTGACGCGCCGGCCCCGGCGCCGCCCGGCTGAGACGCGGCCACAGCTCAGTACACCTCCGGCACGAACGTCTGCTCGGTGATCGGCGGCCGGATGTAGCTCTCGTCGGTCTGGCGCTCGGGGAGCTCCAGCGGCGGGGGCAGCACGTCTGCGTCGACGACCTTGATGCTCTTCACCTTCATGTACTCCTGCATGAGGACGAGCTCGGTCTGCAGGCGCTGAGCTCTGAGTCGAAGAAGGCGCGCTCGAGCTTCTTGCGCTTCCTGGGCTGCGCGTCATCCGGATCGGACGTGGCGTCGGCCATGGCGCTCAGTGTCGTGCGATCGCTCTGCCCGTGCAAGGCCACTGACCACCCGCGCGGCGATGCCCCGTCTCCGCCACCGGGGACGAGCCATCGATGACCCGACTCCCTTGGAGAGTTCTAGATCTCGCCACTTGACCTATAGCATATCCTCGACCGATGGCACCCACCAACGGCACCGTGCAGCGCAACTTTCACCTTCCATCTCGGCAGGCTGAGTGGCTGCGCGAATACGCCCATCGAACACGGCGACCGCAGGCGGAGATCGTCCGGGAGGCGCTCGCCGAATATCAGGAGCGAGCCGAGAGCGATGCGGTCGCTGCGCCCGACGATCGCAACCGCGCGCTGATGGACCGCTTCAGGCAGGGCCGTGGGATCGATCTCGACGTCCTTCGCGATGAGAACGGCGCAATGTGGAGTCACGAGGCGTGACATGGGACACCGACGCCCCACTGCTGGCCGACAAGTCGGCGTGGGCACGAGTCGGCAATTACCCTCATGAATGGCTGGACGCCCTCAATGCCGACCGCCTCGTGATCTGTGCCGTCGCGCACCTGGAACTGCTCTACAGCGCCAGAACTCGCGCCGACGTGGAGCAGCTCGACGCGGAGCTCGCGCACCTGCGCGACATTCCAATCACCCGTGGGACGCTCGCCGCGGCGAAGCGCGCCATGCTCGATCTAGCCGCTCGCGGAGCGGACGGCAATCATCGCGTGCCGCCTCAGGACGCCATCATCGCGGCGTGCGCAGCAGAACATGGGTGCGCTGTGCTGCACTACGACGCGCACTACGACCGCCTCCGCGAGGTACTCGGCTTCGAATCGATCTGGGCGGCGCCTCGCGGCACGATCTGAGTAGAACGCCGGCAACGCTGCCGCGGCCTTCACCCAGGCGCTTCGCGCGCTACGCGACGAGTGGCCGAGGTGCCCCTGGTAAACGGAGGGGGAGGGATTCGAACCCTCGGTAGGGGGGTTGCCCCTACAACGGTTTTCGAGACCGCCCGATTCAACCACTCTCGCACCCCTCCGAGGGTGCGCGCCCAGGGCGCGGGATCGTGAAGGCTAGCGACGCTGACGGCTCATATCGCGCGCACGCAC
>JBBQYZ010000720.1:0-2200 GCA_038208205.1 Gemmatimonadales bacterium
TGCCGAGCGAGGACGGAGTGCGTGTGGATGAGGAGCGGCTGATGGCGGCGATCGACGAGCGCACCCGCCTCGTGGCGATCTCTCATGTCCTGTTCCGGTCGGCGTACGTGCTCGACGCGGCCCGAATCAGCGCGCACGCCCATCGGATGGGCGCCCTCGTTGCGCTCGACGCGTACCACTCCGTGGGAGTGCTGCCGGTCGACGTCGTCGCCCTGGGCGTCGATTTTCTGACGGGAGGAGTGCTGAAGTGGCTCTGCGGTGGGCCGGGCGGCTGCTTTCTCTGGGTGAACCCGACCGTGAGCGCGCGGGTCGCGCCAGCGCTCACAGGTTGGCAGGCGCATCGTCACCCCTTCGCGTTCGAGTCCGAGATGACCTATGCCGACGATGCGTGGCGCTGGTTGAGCGGGACGCCGGTGATCCCCGCGCTGTTCGCGGCGACAGTGGGACCGCTGCTGCTGCGCGAAGCGGGAATGGACGCCGTGCGGGCCAAGAGCGTGCGGCAGACCTCGCGGCTGATCGCGCTGGCCGACGCGCGCGGGTTCCCGGTCGCCGCGCCGCGCGACAGTGAGCGGCGTGGGGGGACCGTGGCATTCGGCGTGCCCCACGCGCGCGAGGTGGCCCAGGCGCTGATCGCTCGCGACATCATCGTGGACTACCGTCCCGACGCCGGGATCCGCGTGGCGCCGCACTTCTATACGGCGGACGAGGAGCTCGAGTCGGCCGTCGACGCGATCGACGAGATCCTCGCGCGCGGCGAGTGGAAGAAGTATTCTGGCGAGACGCCTGTCGTGACCTGAGCGGCTGGCCGGTCGCGCGGCACGTTGCGACACGGGACACCGCGCCGGGCGCGGCGATCACGCAGCCTCGAGAGTGACGCAGGAGCGCACCACTCGACCACACTCAACGAAAGATTCGATGGCCCCCCCGATTCGTCTTCGCAAAGCGTACGTCAACCTGGCGCACCCGGAGGTCATCCTCCGGTTCGAGGATGGGCACGAGATCCGCGTTGCACAGGGAAAGGTGAAGACCTTCGACGCGTACAGCGGTGAGGTGATCAAGGTCGTCGCGCTGTACGATCCCACGTCGGCCGATCGCGACCTGCTCGAAGCGGTGCGCGCCGACGAGCTGCCCGACGCAGAACCGCACGAGTCGCGATGAAGGGCTCGCGGCTCGGCATCCTCGCCGCGCTGCTCGCCCTGCCCGCAGGCGCGGCCGGCCAGGCGGTGCGCGCAGTGGGAGCGGCGTCGTATGCGCGCGCCGACACTGCCACCCTGCGCCGAGCCCTCGACTCGCTCGCCGACGCGCACCACGGCGTGGTGGGATACTCCGTCAACAACCTCGACACCGGCGAGCGGCTCGAGCGCCGCGGCAACGAGACCTTTGGCACCGCGAGCCTGATCAAGGTGGCGGTGCTGGTGACGGTGTTCGATCTGGTGGAGAAGGGGCAGCTCTCGCTCGACGACCCGCTCACGGTCCTCAAGATCGACAAGGTGCCGGGCTCGGGTCAGCTCCAGTTCCTGCACGACAACGCCGTCGTCACGGTCCGCGACGCGGCGTGGCTGATGAGCACGATCAGCGACAACACTGCCACCAACCTGCTGCTCGACCGGATCATCATTCGCCGGGTGTGGGACAAGATGGAGCAGCTCGGGCTGCCGCACACCAAGGTTCACTCCAAGAGCTTCCTCCGAAGCTCGAGCGTGGCCGTGGACAGCTCGGTGAAGTACGGCCTCGGTGTCACGACGCCGAACGAGATGGCCCGGCTGTTCGCGCTGTTGTCGGACGGCAAGGCGGTGAGCCCCAAGGCCGACAGCGCGATGCTGGACATCCTCGCGCACAACGAGGACGACACCAAGCTGCAGCGCTACGTGGAAGGTCTCGCCGTTCCCCACAAGACCGGAGACACTGACCAGGTGCGCGCCGAGTGCGCGCTCTTTCCGTTGCAGTCGCGGGTCGCCGTCTGCGTGCTGACCAAGGAGAATCTGGATCGGCGATACGCGATCGATGCGGAAGCACACCTGACGATGGCGCGGATGGGTGCGGCGATCGCGCGGGCCTGGCCGCGCCGTCCGACGCCTCCGGCGTCGCCTTGAGCGCGCAGTGAACGGCACGCGGGCACGATCGATGCCCTACTCTAGCTCCACGCGGGTAGGACAGACAGGAAGGGAGGGACCCGTGAGTGCCAGTGGTGGTGGGGACC
>JBBQYZ010000721.1:0-2193 GCA_038208205.1 Gemmatimonadales bacterium
GCACGGGCCGCCACTACAGTGATCTGGGCTTCATGCTCCTCGGCGATCTCGTGGAGCGGCTGAGCGGCCAGCGCCTCGACGCCTTCGTCGAGCGCGAGCTCTACGCGCCGCTCGGGCTCCGCTCCACGGTGTTCAACCCGAAGGCGCACGGCTTCACCGACTTCGCCGCGACGGAAGCGGGGAACGGCTACGAGCGCCGCATGGTGTACGACTCCACGTTCGGATACCGCTATCGCGGCGATCCCACCGCCTGGAACGGCTGGCGCTCCACGGTGCTCGAGGGCGAGGTGAACGACGGGAATGCGGCGTACGCGAACGGGGGCATCGCGGGCCACGCGGGACTCTTCTCCACCGGCCCCGAAGTGCGCGTCCTGATGGACCTCCTCGTTGGCGGCGGGTCGTTGCACGGCAAGCGCCTGCTCAGCACGGAGGTTGTGTCACGCTTCCTGACCCGCGACAGCTTCGACAACTATCTGGGGTGGATGATGCCACGCGGCATGCCAGCCGGAAGCTTCATGCACACCGGCTTCACCGGCACCTACGTGCTCGGCGTGCCGCGCTACGGGCTTTCGGTCGTGCTGCTGACGAACCGCCAGAACATGGGGACGGACGCGCGAGGGTTCTTCCCGACCATCACCCCGCTGCAGGAGGCGGTGTCGCGCGCGATCGTGCAGGGCGCCGCACGGTAGGAACGACGATGCGCGCGCCGTCGCGGCGCGCGCATCGTCACTGCCCGAACTCGCCCCGTGGTGGCGGAGCGCCGCTCAGCTGCCGATCAGCGGGTTGTTGAGGCGTTCCGCCGACGGCAGCGGGAAGCAGAGCTGATTCCCGTAGGTGCCGCCGAAGTGGTACGGCGTGCCGGCCGCCGGCTGCAGCGTGATGCCGAGGCGGATGATGTCGCCGAGGTGTTGCCCCTCGAGGAACAGCTCGCGCCGGCGCTGGTCGATCAGCTCCGCCAGAAACTGCGCTTGCGTGGTCCCGACGAACGCACCCTGGCTTCCCCGGGCCCGCTCGGCGTTGAGGATGGGCAGTGCCGCTGCGAGGTTGCCGGCACGGATCTCCGCTTCGGCGATGATGAGCTGCGCCTCCTGGTACTTGGCGAAGGCGATCGACGCCGAGACCGACGTGTACTTCGTCTGGTAGTAGTGGCGGATGCCGGTGGCGCTCGTTCCCGTGCCCTGCGAGACCGGCACGCGCGGATCGCCCGTGATGCTGCGGTACGGCTCACCCACGGAGCTCGACGTGCCGGCCGCCGAGTTGTCGTTGAACACCAGGTTGTTGCGGCGATCCACGGCGGTGGAATACGTGGCGTTCCGGACGTAGCCGGCAGGAATCTGCTGCGCGTCCGCCTTCGCGCCCGCGTAGTCGCCGAGGTCCAGCCGCGCGCGTGCGCGCCCGAGATACGCCAGCCGCAGGCTGTCGGTGAGGGCCGCCGACGGGTTCGTGATGGTCTGAGCCGCGGCGATCGACTCGGTGAACCGCGTGACGGCGATCCGGAACGTGCTGTCGCGCGATACCTCGCCGCCGTAGGCGATGCTGCGGTCAGGGTTGATGGACGAGAAGGCGAGCGTGCAGAAGCCCTCGCCCAGGAGCACGTACGAGTAGCCCGAGTACGCCGCGGTGAACGCGATGAGCTTCGTGCGGTTGGCGACCTCGGCATCGGTCCAGACCTTCAGGTAGCCGAGTGCCGTCTCGGACGATTGACGTGCCGTCTGCAGCGGCGTGTAGATGCCGAGGCCCACGCAGCTGTTCGTCGCGTAGCGGATGTCGGTCGCCAGCGTGCTGCGCCGATCCGAGGGAACGCGATCGGCCGTCTGCTGCGCGTAGATGAGCTCCTCGCCCACGGTACCGCTCTGTACGACGTACGACGCGTACGCGCACTCGAAATCGGCGATCGCGCCCGACACGAGCAGCTGGGCGTTCGCCGGGATCTCGATGTTCTCGGCCGGGATGCGGCTCGTGGTCTCCACTTCGAGCGGATTGCCGCACGCCGCCAGCACGGCGAGCACGGCTCCGACCGTCAGCACCAGGGCACTCGACCTGCGGATTCTAGCAAGCATCGGGGTCAGCTCTCGAGTAGTTGGGTGGCGTCGCATCGGTTACCAGCCCAGGTTCAGGCTGACCACCCACTGCGTGGCCTGCGGATTGGTCGTCTGGTCGAACAGGGCGAAGCCGCCGCCGCGCGAGCCGCCG
>JBBQYZ010000722.1:0-2191 GCA_038208205.1 Gemmatimonadales bacterium
GGAACGAGCTATCTGTGGGGCGGGATCACGCCGTGGGGGGCCGACTGTTCGGGGCTCGTGCAGGCGGTGTATTCGCTGCACGGCGTACAGCTTCGACGAGACGCGTGGCAGCAGGCGGAGCAGGGCACACCCGCCGAGGCAGACCCCACGCAGTCGCGGGCGGGCGATCTGCTGTTCTTCTCGGACCGTGTGGACGGCCACGTTACCCACGTCGCCATCGCCCTCGGCGATCGTCGGATCGTCCACCTCGCGCTCGGACGAGGCGGATATGCCGTGGAGCGGCTGGACGACGGGCGGGATCCGTACGTCGCCAAGCTCCGCGAGCGGTTCGTGCACGCGCGACGGATCCTGTCGACCGACAGCTAAGAGCTCGCGGCTGAGCGCTCATTGGAGGATCTGGCGGTCAGCGCAACGCCGTGCGCCGACGCCGTCAGCTCATCCACTGCGGCGTGGGTGCCACCGGCGCCGCCGACGCTGACCGCACCTGCAGCGGGATCTCGGCGTGCGTCGCCCCGTCGAGTCCCACGCGCATCAGGTACCCGCCAGGCGCGTCGAGCGGCAGGTCGAGCTGCGCGATGAGCGGGAAGTCCATCTCCAGTACGCCAGCGGGAGGCGGCCCGACCGCGAGCTGCCCATCGCTGCTCCACAGCTCGGTCCCGCTGGGGCTCAGCCACTGCAACGCCACGCGGTGATCGCCCACGTCGGCAGGCGATCCCTTGAGGTGGACGACGAGCGTTGCGCGCGGGTGCAGCGCGGGCAGGGTGTTGACCTGCAGCGCGTCGAACACGCCCAGGATGTTGAGCTTTCCCTCCTGCGAGAGGTTGGCTCCGTCGGCGAAGAGGGCGAAGGTCACGTGCATGATGCGAAGCTAGCGCGCGACCACGCGGTTTGCGACGGCATGCCGCCCGTCTAGCTTTCGGCATGGCATCAACGCTCCACGCGACGAGGCCGGAGGGCGCGACGACCGCGCCGTTCGGCCTCACGGTCACCGACCTGCTACTCCTCTGCATGGCCCTCATCTGGGGGGTCAACTTCGCGGTCGTGAAGTACGGCACGGGAGAGTTCGCTCCACTCGCCTTCAACAGCGCCCGCATCTCGCTGGCGGCAGTCGTGCTGCTTGCCGTCGTCGCGCTCGGCGGCGGCACGCTACCTCGCGGCCGCGACCGGCTGATGCTCCTCTCGCTCGGCGCGCTCGGCAACGGGCTGTATCAGCTGTTCTTCGTGCTGGGCATCGCGCGCACCCGTGCCGGCGACGCCGCGCTCCTGATCGCCGCGTCGCCCGCCTTCATGGCGATCATCGGACGCCTGCGCGGCACCGAGCGCACCGGGACTCGTGGCATGGTCGGGATCGGTCTGTCGATGATCGGCATCGTGCTCGTCGTCTTCGGCGACGCGAGCGTTGGCGAGGAACAGGGGCGATCCTCCATCGCCGGTGACGCGCTCATCCTCGTCGCCAGTCTCTGCTGGTCCCTCTACTCGGTACTGGTCAAGCCGTATACCGAACGGGTGGACGGCGTGGCCCTGTCCGCCGTGACGATGGTGGGCGGCGCGATCCCGATGCTGCTCGTCTCGACACCGACGCTCCTCGCAGCGCGGTGGAGTGCGGTGAGCACCGGCGGGTGGAGCGCGGTGGCGTTCAGCGGGGTCCTGGCGCTCGTGGTCGCATACCTCTTCTGGTACCGCGGCGTCCGGGTCCTGGGCCCGATTCGCACGGCGATGTACGCCAACCTCCAGCCGATCATCGCCCTCGGAGTCGCGTGGGCCACGTTGAGCGAGGCGCCGCATCTGCCACAGATCGCCGGCGCCGCTTTCATCATGGCTGGTCTCGTGATCACCCGGCTCGGTGATTCGATCGACGGCCGCGCGCGCCAGTGAGGGTCGTCCTGTTCGACATCGACGGCACCATCCTCTGGACCGACGGCGCGGGCCGGCGCGCCGTCCACCGCGCGCTCGACGAGATCTTCGGCGCTCCGATGCCCGAAGGGCACGAGTTCGATGGCAAGACCGACCCGCAGATCGTGCGGGAGCTGATGCGTCTCGCCGGCGTCGAGCACTCGGTGATCGACGAGCGGCTCCAGCCCGCCCTGGATCGCTACGTGGAACTGCTCCGCGCAGAGCTCGGGAACGCCGATCAGGGCCACAACGTGCTCCCTGGCGTACGCGACCTGCTCGACGCGCTCGAGGCGAGAGA
>JBBQYZ010000723.1:0-2191 GCA_038208205.1 Gemmatimonadales bacterium
TCGCGAGAAGACTCAGGCTGGCCATCATGTACACCACCCCGCCGTAACTCGTCGGGATCTGGGCCGCGTTGTCGGTGCCGAACTGCGGATAGAACACGCCGAAGCTGAGCGCCAGCGCGCTCACGGCAAGGGTGTAAAGCACGATCGTGCCGATGCTCACCGCCATCATGAACGGACCCACCTGCAGAAGGCGATTGGTCAGGATCGTGATGATGAGTGCGAGGCCAAGCAGCGGCACGGTCCCCATCCAGTACTTGCTCCAGAGCAGCGCGACCGGGTCGAGCGGGCTCGACCGCAGCAGCCACATCTGGCGTCCTTCCAGCGAGATCGCCGGAAAGACGAACCGCGCCGCCACCGCGGCCAGGACGAACCCTGCCAATCCGAGGTTCAGAAACGAGATGATCGTGACCAGTGCGAAGGGAATCCGCTCGCCCGTGTGAATCGGCAGCGACTTGATGTTGAAGAGATAGACCATCAGCAGCACGGCCAGCAGGATGAGTTGGCTCCACTGCGTGTTGTCGCGGAAGAAGAGCCGAAGGTCCTTGAGAATCAGCTCACGCTTGTCGGGCGGGAGGCGGCGCAGCACACGCGCCAGCGGCCCCCGCAGGGGGCGGTGGATCTTCCGCTCGGCGCCCTCCTGCGCCTTGGAGAAGCCGAGATGGTAGAGCCTCCGGTGCACCACGGCCCCGAGGGCAAGCGCCAGCGCCGCCGTTCCCCACAACATCGCGATCGGCATTGGATCGGCGATGCGGAGCAGCCAGTTCATGATCATTGTGGCCGTCCACTCGCTCGGCAGGAACGGGCTGGTCGGCGTGCGCAGCACCGCGAGGTAGTCGACGAAGTTGCGGAAGCCTTCGGGTTGAGCGAGCCGTTCCGGACGAATGAGTCTCAGCAGCAGCACCAGCACGCCGAGCGCCCCGATCGCGATGAGACCCAGCAGCTCCCGGGTCCGGCGTGCGGGAAAGACGTTGACCAGCGCGACCGTCACGATTGTGCCTCCGACTGCCGGAAGCAGCAGGAAGGGGACGAATGCCGCGACGCAGATGAACGGAAAGAGCGGGCCGCCGCTGTAGACGATTCCGTAGGCGGTAAGGATCGGCAGCGCGAGAAGGCCCACCATCCACGACGAATGCACCACTGTTTCGCCGAGCTTCGCCAGATAGAATCGGAGCCAGCCGACCGGGGCGCTCACGAGGAAGTCGAGGTCCTTGGCCAGAAAGAACGTCGACAACGCGGTGATGATGTTGGAGAGAGTCAGGATGGACAAAAACGCCAGGAGGATGATGCCCAGCACCTTGGCGGCGAGGAGGTTCCCGATATCCTCCACACCCTTGAAATACCGGAGCACCCGGAAGGCGACGCCGAACACCGCCGTCCAGAAGGCGATTCCGACCGTCGTGAGAAGAAGAAACTTGGTGCGCGAGGCGGTACGCTCGTGGCGAACCCGGACGAGCACCCCGCGCCACTTCGGCGTGAGCACCGTCCAGAGAGTCGGTTGGCTCCGTCCTGAGGCCGTCACCGCGTCATGTCTCGAGGACGGCGTCGAGCCGGTGCTCCCGGATTCCCCCCGTCAGCTTGAGGAAGAGCTCTTCGAGATTCATGTCGGCCGAAGCGGTCTCGCGCCGCAGATCATCCATGGTGCCCTGCGCCGCGATCTTTCCCCGGTGGACGATCGCGATGCGGTCGCACATCACCTCCGCGACCTCCATCGTGTGCGTGCTCATGAGTACCGTGCCGCCGCGGTCTACGAACTGCCGAAAGAGATCCTTGAGCAGCCGGGCGCTCTTGGGGTCGAGTCCCACCATTGGCTCGTCGACGACGATCACCTCGGGACGGTGGACCAGCGCGCCCGAAATGATCAGCTTCTGCCGCATCCCGTGGCTGTAGGTCTCGGTGATCTCGTTCTTCCACGGTGTCAGCTCGAACAGCTCGAGCAACTCATCGATTCGGCGCTCGACCACCGAACCCTGGTGACCGTATAGGGCGGCGGCGAATCGGAGAAACTCGCCTCCGGTGAGCTTGTCGTAGACGAAGGGTCGGTCGGGGATATAGCCGAGCCGCGCCTTGGCCTCGAGCGGGCGCGCCTGGATGTCCACACCGCCCACGAAAACCGCGCCACTCGTGGGGCGAAGGATCCCCGCGATCATGCGAATCGTCGTGGTCTTGCCGGCGCCGTTGGGGCCGAGCAGGC
>JBBQYZ010000724.1:0-2187 GCA_038208205.1 Gemmatimonadales bacterium
ATCTTGCTCAACGATGCGTTGAGCTGGAGGTTCGCCGCCTCGCTCTCCTTGAACGCGGCGATGCTGCTCTTGCCGAACGACGTGATGGCGGTGGCCGCGCCCAGCCCGGCTGCCAGCTTGGCGACCTTGCCCAACCCGCCCGAAGTCTTCTCCGTCGCACCGCCGACCTCATTCGAGGCGCGTACTGCGGAGGACGCGTCGCCCAGGAACTTGACCGTGACCGACCGCTCACCGCTCATGTGTCACCTCCTCCGGTTCGCCCGGCGCTCCATCTCTTCGTGGTGCTGACGCAGCTCTTCGAGCGCGTCGCCGAACACCTCGACCTCCTCGAAGGTCAAGCAGTGTTGACCGCCGCCGATGTGCCAGGGCAGCAGGCTGAAGTGATACGCGAACGCGGGCAGGCTCCGAAGAACCGCCCGCCTCACACTTCCGGGTCGTTGGTGTCCTCAACCTCGGCGGGCGGCAGTTCGTCCTCGTCGGTGTCGGGGTCGTCGGGGTCGAACATGTCGATCTTGGTCGCGTAGTTGATGCCCTTGGCCACCTTGGCGTAGGCGAGGTCTTTCCGGCGCTTGCGCTCGACCAGCCACACCAGCCCGGCGATGATGTCGATGTCCACCGACCCGTCCGCAAACGCTTGGCTCAGACTGCGACCCACCGCCTTGCGGAAGTCCTGCGCGTCGACTGCGGACAGGGTGCGCATGTTGATGTCGTAGCGCGTGTCTTCCAGGACGATGATGATGCGGTTCGACTCTGTTGCGGGCATGCGGGCGTGCCTCTCTCTTACTCGGGGAATTGTTCGCGCAGCGCGGCGTCGAGTTCGCGTTCGAACAACGCGAGCGACTCCGTGGCACTGGCGCGGATGGTGGGGAACAGGAAGTAGCCCGCGGTGTGGCCCGAGCCGCGCCACGCGGGGAACTGGTGGAAGGCGATGGAGCCGAACTCCGCTCCCATCGCGAACGGCACGCGGGCCGAGCCGAACTTCACCGACGCGCCCCGCTGCTCACCCTTGGCCACGATGGACTCCGCGGCCTTGGCTGCCATCTTGCTCACGCCACCTGCGCGGTCCTTGGCCCGGGTCGCCACCAGCTCGGCGGTGCGCTTCGAGGCCACGCTGATGATGCGCGGGAACGACTTGTCCAGCTCTCGCAGTGCCTTTTGCAGCTCGACCAGGCCCTCGACCTGGACGAAGCCCTTGTCCGCGCGGATGGTCGGCACTTACGCGGCCGACGACTGCGTGTTCACCAGCACGGCCGTGATGGCCGAGGCATCCGAGGTGGAGTGGATGCACTTGAACGGGAGCTGCTGCTCCAGCAACTCGTCCGCCCCGCCGACCGAGGGCGAGTCGCCATCGAAGCGGCAGTTCATCGTGATGGTGAGTGTGTCGGCCCCCGCCACAAACGCGAGCACGACTGCGAACTCCGAAGCCGCGGTGAACCGCGCGTACTGCGTGAGCGACTCGAAGTCAGCGCTGATGGAGCCGCTGTACTCGCGCATGCCCGATTCGAGCTGCTCCTTCACCGTGGCCGAGCCGAGGCGGAAACGATCGTCGGCCAGGTTGTTGTCGCCCTTCAGCGTGACCTTGCGCACGGTGTTGACTGCCGAGCCACCGACCGTAAGCGACGCCTCCACGAAGGTGAAGAACGTGATGCCGGTCGGGTAGCTGGCCACGGCCAGGCCGGTTGCGGTCGTCTCGCTCGCGCCGATGACATCGAGGTTCAGCGTGGCGATGTCGCCCTGGTTCGCCTCGATTTCCCAGCTGTTGATCTTGCAGCCCGCGAACGTGAACGCGTTGACGGTGCCGCTCGTGTCCGGCCGTCCCACCTGCGCCGTGAACGACTTGGCGGTGAGGTCGCCGGGCGTGAGGGTGTGCTGATAGCCGGTGGGCGTTGCGCCGGTCGTGGTCGTCACCACCGTGCCGAAGCAGTGCTTCAGCAGTGCCGCGATGCTGTTCTGCGGCAGCTCCAGCTTGACCGGTCCCTTGATCTTCTTGGACCCGGCCTTCCACGCCGAGGTCACCCGTCGACCCGCGCGGATGCCCATGCTGTCGAGCCGGTCGATGTCCTGCTTCAGCTTCTCGCTGAGGATCGGCAGGAACGTGTCCACGGTGACTCCCGTGCCCCACGTGACCTCCGACTTGTACCCGAACTGACCCTGGAATCCCGCGGGTGCAGCCATTTACGTCACGCT
>JBBQYZ010000725.1:0-2186 GCA_038208205.1 Gemmatimonadales bacterium
CGCCGCGTCAAGCCCTGACGACACCCGGAGCAAACGCAACGTGCCGTGCCGGATTGCGGTCGCGAACAGGTACAACATGGCCACGAATCCGCCCGCGCCCATCTGGATCCAGATCCAGAGAATGGAGTTGTGGGGCCGGTACTCCCACCACTTGAAGAAGCTGATGTCGGCGTTCGGCACGGGACGCAAGTACTTGTGACCGAATCCGAGGCCGGTGACAAACTGGCTTCGCACCGTGTACACGACGTTGAAGTTCTCGATGGTGCGATACCTGTCGGAGCCTTGATCGTCGGCGCTCAGCTGGCTGGGCGCGATGACGGTCTTCACGGCCTGCGCAGGGAACCCCACTGATCCTTGAGTGTTCCAGAACGCGCCGACGTACCCGATGAACACAAGCGACAGCGCAGGCACGATGACGCGGAACGCGCGGGGGCGACGACGGGCCAGCATCCCGCACAACATCGCGATGCCGACGACAAGACCTACGAAGGCCGAGCGCCGTTGGCTGAGGAGGTACACGTAACCGACGATCGGCGTTGCGAGTAACATGAACACCAGTCGGCGGGTCGAGCGGGCGCCCATGACGCCCATGGCCGCCATGAGCACGAAATAGGCGTCGGCGTGCAGCGCAGCCTGATGGTCGCCGAGGGAATCGAGCCTGGCGACCGTAGTTGCCGGCAGGCCGGCGAGATAGATGAGCCCGAAGCACGCGTCGACGACGACGCCGGCCATGAGCGCGGTCCACAACCGTCGGTAGTGCTCAGGCCGGTCATAGAGGTTGGTCGCGAGCACGTAGATGGCGACCATGCAGAAGAGCGGTCGCACCTCCCACAGCGCGATGTTGCTGTCGCCGCCGCGGCCCATACCGAGCACCAGGCCGATGAAGATGAAACCCGTGAACACCAGCACCGGGCGGAACAGATCGCCCCGCACGAAGTGCCACGTGCGCGTGCTGGCCATCTGCCACACCCACCCGAGCGCGGTGGCGATCAGCAGCACCTCGAGCGGGCTCATGACGAACGCGTTTCCCGTGAAAAGGATGGACTCACGGCTCGAGAAGTTCTTGACGAACGGATACCACTGGGCGGTCTCGAAGTCGTTGGCCACGGCGAAGAACGCAATGGACCACAGGCCCCAACGGGGCCGGGCGAGGATGAGGGCGGCGAGCGCCAGCCAGACCAACCCGGCGAGCGAGAACGGCGCCGGAGCGGTGAGGTAGGCCACGCCGCCGACGAACAGCGTGAAGGCCATGGCCCCGAGGTAGGTGACCCACCAGACGCGATGCGCGTGGCGCCCTTGTGCCGTGACGGTGACGACCGTGGGAAAGCCGGTGATGGTGTGCGCGGTCATGAGGCGAAGCGAACGGTGGAAAGGGCGTAGGCCACGGCGAGGCACACGACGATCAAGGGCACGAACACACTGCGGTGGGTCTTCACGCGCGACTGGCTCGCGGTGAAGAACACGACGAGCAAGAAGATCAGCAGGACCTTCATCGCGAGACCCGTCCGCGACCGATCATCCGGCCAAGAGGTGCAGGAGCCGGTTCGGAATGCGGCTCGACGAGCGGTTGAGCACCACGCCGAGCGATTCGAGGTGATCGAGCTCCTCGAGCGCGTGCTTGACCTGTTGTTCGGGCGTGACGCCGTGGCGCACGACGAGCACGAAGGCGTCGGCCAGGCTGGCGAGCGAAAGGGTCTCGCCGGTGGTCGATGAGGTCTTCGAGCTCGGTCGACTTGGCGAGCACCGGCCGACGGGTGGGCGAGGTCGTACCGGCCGGCAGGAGGAACAGCCGCGGTGACTTGGTCGTGATGACCACCTCGTCCAGCGGGCGTAGACCTTCGAGCACCTCTGCGACGCCCGGCACGGCCGACGCATCGGCCGCACGGGAGGAATCGTCCGAGTTCCACCAGTTCAGGTCGACGAGGCAGACTTTTCGCTGCAGGTCGTTGGCCAGCAGGACGGCCAGCGTGCTGGCGACGAACGTGACACCTTCGCCGGAGATGGCGGAGGTGACGGCGACGCACGCACGCACGTCGCCTTTCTCCGAGGTCTGCATGCGCGCCAAGGCGTACCGCATGGCGCCCGTGATCGGCGCTGCAGCGTAGTGGCGTGCTCGCCCGGCTCGCTCGATGACCATGAGGCCGCCATCGCCGGTGTCGCCCTGGTGTTCGGCTGCGGTCTCGATC
>JBBQYZ010000726.1:0-2183 GCA_038208205.1 Gemmatimonadales bacterium
GACGGGCTGTAGATCGAAGGCGAGTAGATCGAGGGGGAGTAGATCGACGGGCTGTACGCGTCGCCGGCGAACTGCGCGCTGAGCTTGGTCAGATCCTGTGTCGACGAGAGGGTCGCGAACGACTGGGCGATGTCTCGGAACATGGTGAGGTCGAAGTTCTGGTCGAGGTTGCTGAGGTCGACTTGCACCTGACTGTCCGGCTGGACCGGGAACTTGTACCAGCGAGCCTCACCGGGTTGGGCAAGGGTCCCGTCGACGCCATCAGTGGTGAGTGGGGCGGCCGTCGTCCACGAGGTGTTGTCGGCAACTGCTGCCGGGTTCGTGAAGGGAGCGATGCTGGCCACCGTCAGCGTGCCGGTGAACGTCGGGTTCGAGTCGACGTTGGACCCCCCGAACGTGAATCCGTAGGTGTCGCCGCTGACCACGTCGAACTGATGGTTGCCCGTGTAGCCGAAGCCACCCGACGGTGCCTCGCAGCAGTTGACCGGACCGGCGGACACCACCGATGTCGTCGTCGTCGTGCCGTTGTGGGTCACGAACGCATCGAGGTGGACGCGCACTTGGAAGAACGCGTGAAACCCGTTGTAGGTGTAGGTCGTCGACCGCCTACCGTCGCTGGCCGCCGTTGTGCTCAACGTCCAAGTGTTGTCGGTGAAGCGGGGTTGAGTGGGGCCGTCGAACAGGTCGTACGACATCTGTGCGGGCGCACTGAAACCGTCGGAAACAAGCGTGAAGTTCGCCGGCCCACTCCCCGTCCAGACGGTTGGCGGCAGATCCGCCACGACGCGTGACACGTCGATGGTCGGCGCCACGATGCCGAGCATCGCCATCGCGATCAACAGGTGCGGGAGACGAGCCCTGCGGCGGCCGAACGATTGCTTGAGCATGGTGAACCTCAACTCTGGGCATCACGGGGTCACGAAAAACCCGCCCCCGGTGAGTTTGTGCGCGCACACTAGCCGAGTTGAAAGTGGTCCGGTCCCGGCGATCGCCCGACCTCGCGGAGCAAGGTGCTCAGTGCGCCCTCCTCCATGTTCCGGCCGCGCAGCCGCGCGTCGTGGGCGGCATCCCCCGGCTGCGGCTCTGGACCGAACGCGGCATCGAGCGTGGCGATGGCCGTTGGCGGACGGGGAGCGTCGAGACGCTCGCGCAGGGCGTCCGCCGCCCCGAGCAGCTCGGCGGCGTGCTGCAACTGGTCCTTGGCGAGGGCCAGCAAAGCCATGTCCTCGACGAGCAGCGCCACGGACCACTGGTCGCCGTACTCCTCGTAGGCCTGCAACGCCTGCAGGTACTCGTCGCCGGCCTCGTCGGGCCGGCCGAGGCCGAGGGTGGCGTTTCCGAGGTTGTGATGGCCGACGGCAACGATCCACCGGTCCCCGACCTCGGTTGCGAGGCGCATCGATTGGCGGAATCGGGTCTGCGCGGCGGCGAAGTCGTGTTGCAGGAGGGCGACCATTCCGAGGTTGTTCTGGGACACGCAGATCGCCCACCGATCACCGACTTCCTCGCGCATCGCCAGGGCGCTCTCGTTCATCTCCCGTGCCCGGTCGATGTCTCCCTCGCATTCCGCGACGACGGCGAGGTTGCTCAGCAGGCTGCCGACGCTGGCTCGGTCGCCCAGCCGCTCGCGGATGTGCAGGCTCTGCTCGTAGGCCGCCCGCGCCTCCACGTAGTGACCCTGCTGTGAGGCGAGCGTTCCCTCGAGATGCAGCACGAGCCCGAGGCCGGCGTCGTCGTCGTCGCAGTCCACGAAGATCGCCCGGGCCAGGACCAGTTGCTGGCGGGCGTCCTCGAAGCGGCCCTGCTTGCGCAGCGTGTCCGCGAGATCGGCGTGCGACCGTGCCTGCCCGGGACCGTCCCCGATCCGCAGGGAGAGCTCGATCGCCGCGCGGTAGCTCGTCTCCGCGTCGGCCCAACCGCCGCGCAGGTCGAGCACCTTGCCGAGCCGACGGAGCACCACGGCCCGCTCGTCGTCGGCAACGAGCGGCAGGACGCGCTGGAAGTACTCGGCCGCGGCGTCGTTGGCGTAGCGCGACTGGGCAGCGATCCCGGCACGAACGGAGTACTCGCGCTTCTTGTCGTCGTCGTCGCCGAGCCAGTAGTGGTAGGCGAGGAGATCGAGGTCGCGCTCGATCGCCTGCGGGCCGCCCGACTCGAGGTACGCGCCGACTCTGTCGTGCAGG
>JBBQYZ010000727.1:0-2169 GCA_038208205.1 Gemmatimonadales bacterium
ATCCAGCTTCGGCATCTTGAGGTCCGCGAGCACGACGCCGTAGGTATCCGCCGTCAGGCGCTCGAGCGCCTTCTGCCCGTCGACCGCGACGTCAACAGCATAGCCTTCATCCGCGAGGATTGCGCTCAGCCCATCGGTGATGGCGCGTTCGTCGTCGGCAATCAGAATTCTGCCCTGCTTCATGGCCGCGTCACAGTGGTCGAGTCTCACCCAATCTAGGGAAACTAATCGTCACCGCGCCCGCTGTATCGCCGCAGACGATGCCGTGATCGGCGATCGCCGCCCGGACGCCGTCGGGGCAGGCGCCTTCGTGCAGGCTCCCCTCCAGCCGAACGGACACACTTCCGACATCGTCGCGGAGCGTGCATCGCACAATGCCGGGCGTGCGGGTGGCGCCTTCGAGCGCCGTCGCCAGTGCCAGCCGCATGGCCACGGAAGGCACGTCCGATCTGGCGGGTCGATCATCCAGGCGATGTAACTCGAGACTTCCGCCGGCTCGCCTGGCCAGAGAGCCATAGAGGACGCCAAACGGACGTAGCGCCTCCCACAAATCTATCGGGGGGCGCATGGGGCGCGCCAAGGTGAGAATCGCATCCGCCAGATCGGCGACCCTGGCCAGCTCTGCCACCGCAGAGTCAGCGAACCGAACGAGCAGCGACGGATCGCCCACACCGCGGCCGGCGCGCTGGCGGACGACCTGGAGATTGACCATCGCCCCGTTCAACGGATTTCTGATCTCGTGCGCGATCGCGTCGGCGAGGCGGCCCAGCGTCTCCAGCCAGAGTCGGTCGGCGTCCGCCGCCAACGCTACTCGCCGGCGTCCGGATCGTCTGGTGCCGCGACGATCCCGGATACGCTCCCATCCGGGGCCCGTCGGTGCTGCGCGCGCGGCGTGATGTGCGTCGCCACGCTCTCGGCGGTCCCTCCGATCTGGAGCTGCTCGAAGAGGAAGCCGAAGGTGCGGTCGTAGACGGCCGCGTACTCGTCCTTGACCGACTCGGCGAGATCCCAGAAGTCGCGCTTGAACGGGCCGAGCGCCTTCTTGCGTGTCTTGTAATAAAACTGCTCCGCCGAATCCGTGGGCTTCCGCTCCTCCTTCGCGTTCGCGTCCAGCCAGGCGTAGACGCGGGCTTTGAGGCCGGACGGCAGATGATCGTAGAGGATGTTCTGGAAGTTCGTCGCGAGGTGGATCTCCGCTGTCTCCAGGCGTGGGAAGTGATTGAACGCGTTCTCCGGGAGTGTGGACGCGCCGTGCTGGACCGCGCCCGCCGTGTGATACTCCTCGCGGGCGACCTTCGAGAGCGCCGCCAACGCATCCAGATCGAGCTTCACCTCCGCCATCGAGCCGTCGGGGAGCACCACCCCGCCGTGCGAGGTGCCCGTCTGCACGCTGATCTTGGATAGTCCTACCGCGCCCTCGCCCACCCGCTCGCGGAGCGCGCGCTTAAAGCCATCCATGAATACGCGCAGCTCGGGTACGGTGCTGTTGTGCGCGCCCACCTCACCGATCTCACCGCCCACGGAGATCGTCATCCCCTCCGGCTCGATCTCGCGGACGTAGTCGACGATGTCCACGGCCGTCTCGTAGTTGAGACGCTGCTGCTCCTCTAATGAGGGGAGCTCGATGTCGACGAGGGTGGAGGTGTCGACATCGATGTTAC
Source organism: Gemmatimonadales bacterium (assembly GCA_038208205.1). Taxonomy (GTDB): domain Bacteria; phylum Gemmatimonadota; class Gemmatimonadetes; order Gemmatimonadales; family Gemmatimonadaceae; genus AG11. The sequence goes on from JBBQYZ010000727.1 coordinate 1,662, forward strand.
AAAAGCCCGTGCTGATGGCCTCTCGGGCGAGCTGCTTGACGGCCGCTACTTCCCCCGTCGGGTCGGAGGCGAACTTCTTCGCGTTCACCTGGAAGTGGTCACCCTGGACGAACACCGGCCCGCGAAATCCCTCGCGCATCGCCGCCGCGAGCATCACGGCCACGTACTCGGCGGGACGCTGATCTGTATACGCGATCTCGGAGCGCGCGATCTCGAGGATGAACGCGCCCGCGTCCATACGCCGGGCCGTCCGAAAGATGGACCGCGCGGTGTCGTACGCCATGCCGCGGACGTTGATGGCGGGAACGGTGAAGCCATGCACTTCCCCGCGCCCTCGTGCCATGTAGAAGTCGTTGATCGAGGCGGGATACACGCCGACAGCCTGACCGATTTCCCAGATCAGCCACCGGGCGTGATCGCGGGACTGCCCGTGCCCGAACACGGCCTCGCGCACCAGGGCGTCCATCCGCTCGGAGCGAAGCGCCTGCTCACGCAGAACCGTGACGCG
>JBBQYZ010000728.1:0-2165 GCA_038208205.1 Gemmatimonadales bacterium
GCGGTCGCCGCGCCCTCGTGCGCGCCGGCGGACCGCGTCGGATTCACGGATGTCGTGCCCGACGACGATCACCTCGTGCGGCGAATGTTGTACCTCTCCCAGCTCGGCGATTCCACGCGTTACTCGCTCGCCTATCGAGCCGTGATGGATCGCGCCGCACTCGATGGCGTCGAGCCTCGTGCGTCGGCGACCGGGCTGCCGATGCTGGGCGCGTGGACGCTCGTTCCGTTCGGCGCATCGGATGGCGGCTACGTCGGTCGCGACGACCAGGGATATCAGCAGCTGCTCGCGCGCACTCCGACGGTGTCGGAGCTCTCCACCGTCTCGCTCTCGGCATTGCTCGACGGACGGGTGCCCCGCGACATGCTCGGTCGGCGTGTGGTGTTCGTCGGTGCGGTGGCGCCGAGCCTCCCGGATCTCCAGCGGCTCGGCGGCGCGAGTCGACGTCCCGATCCAGTGCCCGGGGTCTACGTGCACGCGCTCGCGGCGAGCCAGGCGCTCCACCTCGTCCGCGGCGATGGCATCACCACACCGATTCGTGTGATGCCCGACTGGCTCGAGTGGCTGTACCTCGCCCTGGCCTGCGTGCTCGGCGGGTGGAACGCGCTCGAGTCGGCATCGCTGCGGCGATTGACGGCTTCGGTGCTCGGGGGTGTGCTGGTGATCGTGGCGTGCGCCTGGCTCGCCATCGACCGGTCGCTCTGGATCCCGTTCGTGGAGCCGGCGCTGGGCCTGCTCGTCAGTGGAGCTGGTGCGTCGGCGGCGTTGTCGGTGCTCGAGCGGCGCGACCGTGGAGCCCTGATGGGACTCTTCTCACGACACGTCTCTCGCGACGTGGCCGACGAGATCTGGCGGCGCCGCGCGGAGTTCGCGGTGGCGGGGCGTCCGAAGCCCGTCCGGCTGCCGGTCACCGTCCTGTTCGCGGACATTCGAGGCTACACGTCGATCGCCGAGCAGGTCGAGCCCGATGCGCTCATGGAGTGGCTCAACACCTTCATGGGCGCGATGGCGGACGAGGTGATGCGCCACGGCGGAGTCGTCGACGACTACGCGGGCGACGGAATCAAGGCTGACTTCGGAATTCCCTTTCCCCGCCCCGGCATGGAACCCTGCGCCGAGGATGCCGGGCATGCCGTCACCTGCGCACTCGCGATGGGGAACGCCCTCGTGTCACTCAACGGGCGGTGGTCGGAACAGGGGCTGCCCCCGGTGGCCATGCGAATCGGCATCGCGTCGGGTGTTGCCGTCGCCGGCAGCCTCGGAAGCCGCGACCGCCTCAAGTACACCGTCGTGGGCGACGTCGTCAACCTCGCCGCGCGCCTCGAATCGCTGCAGGCGGCGAGCGCGGATTTCTCGGCTGTTCCCTGGCGCATCCTGATCGATCATGCCACCTACACGGTCGTGGGGGAACGGTTCTCGTGCGATCATCTGGGAACCGTCCCGGTCAAGGGAAAGGCACTGCCCGTGGAGGTGTATCGGGTCCACGGTTCTCGAGCAACGGAGTCCGTCATGCCCGTCAGTCGGCCGGCCTAGAGCCATGCGTCTCACCACATGTTCGGATCGCATCGGGAAGGGGCTCCACCGCGCGCTCGTCCTCCTCTCGGTGCTGTCGCTCGAGGTTGGCGCGCACTCGATGGCGGCAGCGCAGTCGAGCGTGCGTCAGGTGCCGCGCATCCGCTATGCGCCGCGAGGATTGCCCAAGCGGCGCGTCGGAGCGGGGATTCGTGGGCCGCATGTCGTGGCCGTCGCGGTGCTCGCCCCCAAGGATCACCGCCCCGAGACCGGCATGTCGGCACCGGCGCTGTACTGGGAGCTCTCTGCCGACGCGTTGCCGGGACTGGAGCGGGTGACATTCACGCTCACGGAGGTGCGCCACGGAGCGAGCGCACCGGCACTCTCCCGGCAGCTTCCACTCCCCACCCGCCCGGGACTGCAGCGTCTCGCGCTGGACTCGCTCGGGGTGACGCTCGCGGCGGGACGCGAATACCTGTGGCAGCTTCGTGTCGACCAGGCAGGCGGGATCACGGGGCAGGATGCGGCATTGATCCGGCGTCGTCCGGCGGGCCGCGCGGACCGAGGGAACGCGCTCGTCCGCGCGCGAACGGCGTCCGCTGACGCGCGGTGGTACGACGCGTTCGCTGCGCTCGCCGACTCGGCACTCGTGG
>JBBQYZ010000729.1:0-2160 GCA_038208205.1 Gemmatimonadales bacterium
CACGCGCGGTGGTCGTCGAGCGCTTGATCGCGTAGCGGCCGCCGGCGCGCAGCGGCAGGTCGGACATCCAGGCGACGTCGGCGTGCACCTCGCGCGTCAGCTCGGGCGCGTCGCCCGGCGCGCAGATCATGTCGCCGCGCGAGACGTCGACGTCGTCGGCCAGGCGGATGGTCACGCTCAGACCGGCCTCGGCGGTGTCCAACGGACCGTCGAAGGTGTCCACGGACTCGACCGTCGTGTGCACGCCGGAGGGCAGCACGACGACGTCGTCGCCGGGCGCCACCGTGCCGCCCGCCACGCGCCCCGCGTAGCCACGGTAGTCCGTGGCGCCGTCGCGGATCACGTACTGCACCGGGAAGCGCAGGGGCCCCGCGTCGCGGTCGTGCGTGATGTCGACGCCCTCGAGGTGCTCGAGCAGCGCGGGGCCCGTGTACCAGGGCATCGCGTCGGAGCGGTCGACGACGTTGTCGCCCTCCAGCGCGCTGAGGGGGATGAAGGTGACGTCGCTGGTGTCGAGGGCGGGGAAGTCGCGGACCGTCGCGTCGAAGGAGTCCTCCGCGTAGTCGACGAGGTCCATCTTGTTGACCGCGACGACGATGTGGGGGATCCGCAGCAGCGAGGCGATGAAGGCGTGGCGGCGTGTCTGCTCGACCACGCCGTGGCGTGCGTCGACGAGCACGACGGCCAGGTCGGCCGTCGAGGCGCCCGTGACCATGTTGCGCGTGTACTGCACGTGGCCGGGGGTGTCGGCCAGGATGAACGTGCGCCGCGGGGTGGCGAAGTAGCGATAGGCGACGTCGATGGTGATGCCCTGCTCGCGCTCGGCGCGCAGGCCGTCGGTGAGGCGTGACAGGTCCATCTCGCCGTCGCGCCCGCGCAGGTCGTCGAGCTGGTCGGCCAGGATGGCCTTGGCGTCGTGCAGCAGCCGCCCGATCAGGGTCGACTTTCCATCGTCGACGGAGCCTGCGGTGGCAAGCCGCAGCAGGTCGCGGCGATCAGACGGTCTCTTAGAAATAGCCGGCCACCTTCCGGTCCTCCATCGCGGCCTCCGAGACCCTGTCGTCAGCGCGTGTCTCGCCCCGCTCGGTGATGCGCGTCGCGGCGATCTCGGCGATCACGTCGGCCTGCGCGGTGGCCGTCGACTCGACGGCGCCGGTGCACGACATGTCGCCCACGGTGCGGTAGCGCACCGACGTTCTGAACGGCGTCTCGCCGTCGATGAGCGCCACGAACTCGGAGGACGCGTAGAGCATCCCGTCGCGGCGGTACACCTCGCGCTCGTGGGCGTAGTAGATCGACGGCACCTCGAGCTCCTCGGCGACGATGTACTGCCACACGTCGAGCTCGGTCCAGTTGCTCAGCGGGAACACGCGCACGTTCTCACCGCGCCGCACGCGCCCGTTGTAGAGGTCCCACAGCTCGGGGCGCTGGCGCTTGGGGTCCCAGCCGCCGAAGTCGTCGCGGAAGGAGAAGATGCGCTCCTTCGCGCGGGCACGCTCCTCGTCGCGGCGGGCCCCGCCGAACGCGGCGTCGAACTCGTGCTCGGCGATCGCGTCGAGCAGCGTGGTCGTCTGCAGGCGGTTGCGCGACGCGCGGGGGCCGCGCTCCTCGGCCACGCGCCCCGCGTCGATCGAGTCCTGCACGCGGGCGACGATCAGCCGCTCGCCGAGCTCGGCGACGCGGCGGTCGCGGAACTCGATGACCTCGGGGAAGTTGTGGCCCGTGTCGACGTGCATCAGCGGAAAGGGGAAGCGCGCGGGGCGGAACGCCTTCTCGGCCAGGCGCAGCAGGACGATCGAGTCCTTGCCTCCGCTGAACAGCAGCACCGGGCGCTCCAGCTCGGCCGCGACCTCGCGCATGACGTGAATCGCCTCGGACTCCAGGACGCGCAGGTGGTCGGTCATGCGGGCACCGCTTCCGGGTCGCGCGTCCGGCGCAGCGCGGCGATGAGCAGGGCGACGGCGGCCGGCACGGCGACGGTGCTCCACGGCGGCAGCGCGACGCCGGCCTTGATGAGCACGCCCATCGCCGAGCCGAGCAGGACGCATCCGAGCACGACGCGCAGCGCGGCGGCCGGCACGCGCCCCAGCAGCGCCGTGCCGATCATCACGCCGGGCAACGACCCGATGAGGATGTTGGCCATCAGCAGCAGGTCGACGT
>JBBQYZ010000730.1:0-2153 GCA_038208205.1 Gemmatimonadales bacterium
CCCCTGCCTCGACGTGTTCGCCCCCGGTGACTCCGTGCTCCTGCCAAGCATCGACGCGGACCGTGAGCCCACGAGCCAGCTCTGGAACGGCACCTCGATGGCCGCCGGCTACGTGAGCGGCGCGGTCGCGCTCTTCCTCGAGCAGCATCCGTTCGCCACGACCGGCGCGGTGCTGGACCATCTACGCGCCGAGGGCGCGGCCGGCCGCGTCGACGCGCCGCGCTCGCCGAGGGCGGGGATGTTGTACGTGGGTGCGGGCGCCGCGCGGCCGACGATCGTGGCGCGACGGTAGTGGCACGCCGGCCGGGCCAGCGCGCTCGGCTGTCCTGACTGGCGCCGTTCACCGTCCGACTATCTTTCCCCGGCGCACGACCGCCCGCCCTCCATCGCACCCAATGCCCGCCACTCCGCTCGACCTGCTCTGCATCAACACCATCCGCACGCTCTCCATGGACGCGGTCCAGAAGGCGAACTCGGGACACCCGGGTACGCCGATGGCGCTCGCGCCGCTGGGGTACGCGTTGTTCACCCGGCACATGAAGCACGACCCCGCCGAGCCGCAGTGGCCCGACCGCGACCGGTTCGTGCTCTCGTGCGGGCACGCGTCCTTGCTGCTGTACAGCTGCCTGTTCCTCAGCGGCTACGACCTCACGCTCGACGACCTGAAGCAGTTCCGGCAGTGGAAGAGCAAGACGCCGGGGCATCCCGAGTACACGCACACGCCCGGTGTCGAGACGACGACGGGACCGCTGGGCCAGGGCGTCGGCAACGCGGTCGGGATGGCGGTGGCGGAGGCGCATCTCGCCGCCACGTTCAACCGCGAAGGACACGGGATCGTCGACCATCACACGTACTTCATCTGCAGCGACGGCGATCTGATGGAGGGCGTCTCCCACGAGGCGGCGTCGTTCGCGGGACATTTCAAGCTCGGGAAGCTGATCGGCTTCTACGACGACAACCGCATCACGATCGACGGCAGCACCGACCTCACCTTCACCGACGACACGGCGCTCCGCTTCAAGGGCTACGGCTGGCAGGTGCTGCACCTGGCCGACGTGAACGACCTGGACGCGATCGACGAGCTGGTCGCCGAGGCGAAGGCCGACACCGAGCGCCCGACGCTCGTGATCACGCGCACGCACATCGGCTACGGCAGTCCCAAGAAGCAGGACACCGCCGCGGCGCACGGCGAGCCGCTCGGCGCCGAGGAGATCGTGGCGACCAAGGAGGCGCTCGGCTGGCCCAAGCCCAACGCGGCGTTCTTCGTCCCCGACGACGCGCTCGCGCACTGGCGCACCACCAGGGAGCGCGGTGCCGCGGCACGTGCCCTCTGGCAGCGGGCGCTCGACGCGTACACGCTCGCCAATCCTCAGCAGGCCAAGGAGCTGAAGCGCCGCCTCTCGGGCGAGCTGCCCGCTGGATGGGCGAAGGTGGTGCCGAATTTCACCAAGGAGAACGGCGCGGTCGCGAGCCGCGCGGCGAGCAACACGGTGCTCAACGCGCTGGTCGGCATGATACCCGAGCTGATGGGCGGCTCGGCCGATCTCACGCCGAGCAATGGCACCGCGGTCAAGACCTGGCGCGACTTCGCGCCCGGCGACTACGCCGCGCGCTACATGCACTTCGGCATCCGCGAGCACGGGATGGGGTCGATCATGAACGGGATGGCGGTCCACAAGGGTCTGATCCCCTTCGGCGGCACCTTCCTGATCTTCTCCGACTACATGCGGCCAGCGATCCGCCTCGCGGCGCTGATGCGCCAGCGGGTGATCTACATCTACACGCACGACTCGATCGGCCTCGGCGAGGACGGCCCCACGCACCAGCCGGTGGAGCAGCTCTCGGCGCTGCGCGCGATTCCCAATCTCACCGTGATCCGCCCCGCCGATGCCACCGAGACGGCCGAGGCGTGGAAGGTGGCGCTGCAGCACGAGGACGGGCCGGTGTGCCTGGTGCTCACCCGCCAGAAGCTCGGCTTCATCGACCGCACGAAGTTCGCGTCGGCCGAGGGGGTGAAGCAGGGAGGGTACGTGCTCGCCGAGGCGGAGGGCGGCCCGCCGCAGGTGGTGCTGCTCTCGAGCGGCTCCGAGGTAGCGCTGATCATGACCGCGCGGGAGAAGCTCGCCGCGCTCGGGATCCGGGCGCGCGTGGTG
>JBBQYZ010000731.1:0-2138 GCA_038208205.1 Gemmatimonadales bacterium
GGTCGTCTCCTCGAGCGGCCGCGGCCTTCAGCTCGGCGACCGCCCGCTCATGGTGTGCGTCTCGCGGATCGATCAGCCCGATCACGACGTTCGCGTCGAGCGCTATCGATCCCATTCGTCGCGGAGCGCGTCAAGGTAGCCCGGCGGATAGCCGGCCGTGAAGCTCCCGGCGTACTGCTCGATCGCGTCCACGCGGCACTCTATCTCGACACGCCCCGTGCCGGCCGCGCGCACGCTCAGCTCGTCGCCCGGCGCGAGGCCCGCCTCGCGCAGCACGGCCACCGGAATGGTGATCTGGTTCTTGCTGGACAGCTTCGGGATCCTTTACGATGCTAGCACTCAGGTAAAGGGAACTCAGACGGCGGAAGGCAGCTCCTTGCCCGCGATCTCCGCCACCTGCTCCACCTGGCGCAGGTAGGAGGCGAAGTCCTCGGAACGCAACTGCTGCGGGCCGTCGCAGATCGCGTTCTCGGGATCCGGATGGACCTCCACGACCACGCCGTCGGCACCGGCCGCCGCGGCCGCCATGGAGAGCGCCGGCACGAGGTCGCGCCGCCCGGCCGCGTGGCTCGGATCGACGATCACCGGCAGGTGGGTCAGCTCCTTGAGCACCGGCACGGCCATCAGGTCGAGCGTGAAGCGGTAGCCGGTCTCGAACGTGCGGATTCCCCGCTCGCAGAGCATCACGTCCGTGTTGCCCTCCTTGAGGATGTACTCGGCGGACATCAGCAGCTCGTCGAGCGTGGCGGAGAGACCGCGCTTGAGCAGCACCGGTCGCCCGGCCCTGCCGACCTCGGTGAGCAGCGTGTAGTTCTGCATGCTGCGCGCGCCGAGCTGGATGACGTCGGCCACCTCGAGCACGGCGTCCAGGTCGCGCACGTCCATCAGCTCGGTCACGATCGGCATGCCCGTGACCTCCTTGGCCTCCGCGAGCAGCCGCAGGCCCTCCTCTCCCAGCCCCTGGAAGGAGTACGGCGAGGTTCGCGGCTTGTACGCGCCGCCCCGGAGCAGCTGAGCGCCCGCCTCCTTCACGGTGTGCGCGGCGTCGAGCAGCTGATCGCGCGACTCGACGGTGCACGGGCCGGCGATCGTGGCGAAGTGGTTGCCGCCGATCTTTCGCCCCTCGATCTCGATCACCGTGCGCCGCTCGTGGCGGAACTGCATCGACGCGAGCTTGTACGGCCGGGTGATCGGCACCAGGTGGTCCACGCCCGGCGAGCCCTCGAGATCCAGGTTCGCCACCTGCTCGCGGTCGCCGATCGCACCGACCACCGTGTGGATGTCCCCCTCGGACAGGTGCGCGCGGGCCCCGACCGACTCCACGCGCTCGACGACCGCCCGGATCTCCTCCGGCGTCGCCGTCTCTTTCATGACGATCATCATGTCTTCCTTAAGCCTCTCAAAGATTGGTGGAAAGCTGGTGCGGCGGTGGCCTACATGCAGGCCGAGTGGGGTCGGCGCCCGGCGGGGGACTCAGCTCGGTCCACGGCAGGGGCTGCCGCGGCCGGACGCCTAGCTAAATCGCCAATACGAATAGCCACGCCGGCGGGCGCCCGAGGGGGCGCTGCGAAGGGAGGTCGGCGTGATGATTCGGTGCATCTGCATGACTTGTAGCAGAGATCGCCCGATTCGGCCAGGCACTTGAGGCGTCTGGGTTCACAGGACTCCGGGCGCCTTGCCCGCCACCGGCGCCGACGCTTGATCGTCTGAGGCGGATCCCTGAGCTCAAGCTTGTGCGATGGTGAACCCCACGAACATGACGAAGAGCAATCCGCCGACAACAAGCGCGGAGAGCGCGCGTCCACGGGGCATCGCCCCGCCTCCAGCCCGCCAGCCGGTGACCGCAGCGGCTAACGCCAGGACTCCCTGCACGATCCAGATCGGGCCATCCGCGTCAACTGCGATCAGCGCCGCCCACACCACGACAGCGGCAACGGCCAGTCCCGCGGCGAGATTCGCGCGAGACGGCTCAGCACGTCCTGCGGTGCGCTGCGCCCCTCCGGTCTCCGACATATGCCCTCCTTCCGAGGTCTCATACTAGTTTGCGGTCATGTTGGGTGTTGTGATCCAGGCGCGATGGGTGAGCGACGCGATCGTGCCGGGTTCGTGTTCGAGTTGGCGTAGGGCCTGGGCGAGGT
>JBBQYZ010000732.1:0-2129 GCA_038208205.1 Gemmatimonadales bacterium
CGCATCTCGCCGACGCGCCGTGGGTCGTGGTGCTCTTCCGCAAGGCGTACGGCCTGAGTGGCGACGGGAGCAAGCGCACCTACTACTACACCGACGAGTCGTGCGGCATCGCGGCCGGCTTCTTCATCGCCGCCGTGCACCAGATGGGGCTCGTCACGCTCACCCACACGCCCAATCCCATGGGGTTTCTCCGGGAGCTGCTCGGCCGCCCGGCGAACGAGAAGGCGATGCTCATCATGCCCGTGGGCTACCCGGCGAGCGACGCGCGCGTGCCGGACCTGGCGCGCAAGCCGCTCGAGGAGATCGCCGTCTGGCGCTGAGGGACGACGCATCGCGCCCCGCCCGGGCCGTGATTCTCGCGCGCGGGCTGGGTACGCGCATGCGCGCGCACGACGACCGCGCCTCGCTCGGGGCCCGATCGAGAAAGGTCAGGAAGTCCGCGCTGGTGTGCCGCGCCGCGGTCATGCCCTCGACCTGTCCCGTGCCGATCACATCATGAAGGAATCGGGTGCGCTATCCGCTCCAGGGGGCGAGCTCGAGGGCATGCTCATAGGCGGCACGGCTATGCACCGCCTCGCCGTGCGACACGATTACGTGCTCGAACGGAAGCTCGAGCAGAGCGCGTAGCGCGGGCAACGCCCGCTCCTGGTGCCACGGCGTCGCCCAGACGCGCAGCTCGCCTCCAGGCGCCGTCAGCGCGTCGGCGAAGACGAGGGCACGCTGCTCGGGCAGCCACAGCGGCGTCTCGTTGCGACCCCGTCCGTCGTAGAGGGCGACGATCCCTCCCGGAAGCCGGCTGCCCGGGTAGATAGGCTCCAGCTCTGTCTCGGGGATGTCGTGACGATCGAAGCGGTCCGGCCCGAACGCGCGGACGCGGTAGCGGCGCACGAACAGATCGACGTCCCGCACGTGATCCGGCTTGAGAACAACGACCGCGGTCGGCGGGCGCGCGTCGAGCCGCTCCCACACCTCCGCCGCGTCGGCGGGCGGAGCAACCGGGTCCAGCACCAGTCTCTCGCCCCCCGATTCGACGCACGTCGACGCCACGAGCGGCTCCCAGCCCTGGCCAGCCTTCCAGGCCGGATGTTCGAGACGCCATATCCACAGGCCGGCCGCCACATCCCGGAGCTGCACCTGCGATTCCCGGTCGTGCGTCATCTGGCATGCCTCCCTCACGAATCGTGGGCACCTCTCGCTCGCCACGAGGATGGGATCGCCCCTCTGCCAGAAACGAGCGGACTGTCTTCAGTTGCTGTTTACCTCACAGCGTCGAGGGATGCATGTTGACGCGCTCTGAGTTACAGTCCACGAGGTCAAGACCGTGTTGTCCGCTTGGTACGACAACTACCAAGTCGGCTTCACGACGACCGGCCCGTGCTCCATTTCGTAAAGTGGCTCGAGACCGGTTCTCTTCAGCAGATCGCAAACTTCCGCCGGAGAAAGCCTGCGGCCCGGCGCTCGCTCTGCATTGGCGAACGAGTACGCCGCCACCGCCATCACGGCCGTTTGCAGACTCAGCATTCTCGGATCAAGTCGTTCAAAATTATCAATGATCGTATGGTGCCGGGCATGGAAGTCGCCTGGTTCTGCTCGTTCCGTGTATGTCGGCACCCCAACCACGATAAACGATTCGTTGTCCCCATCGAAATCGGCGTGTGAAGACACCCGGTCGGCGCCGAGCGCCGCCAACGGTTCGAGCCGCGTCCTCGTTTCAGCCTCCAGATCCTCTCGTCCATTAAGATGGAACCCCTCGAAGAAGGATGTAGTGCCATGCGTATCGAAATATGCCCAAGTCTTGTCCAGTTCTCCCTTATGCCGTTCCGTGTAGGCGCGTGAGCCATTGAGGCCCTGCTCCTCACCCGAGAAAAATACAAATCGAATCGTGTGCTTCGGCCGGATCTTCAGCGCCTTCATCACACGCGCAGCTTTCAACTGCATGGCCACCCCCGCCCCATTGTCAAACGCTCCCTCCGCGGGGTCCCAGGAATCAAAATGCGCCCCGAGGAGCACCATCCCGCTTGGATCGGAGCCTTCGAGAACTGCGACGACGTTGCGCTCGCGTGCCGGGCCGCCAAAGGAATTCTGCACGTCCAGCCGCAGTTTCACCGGGCCCTTGGCAAGCAATCGCC
>JBBQYZ010000733.1:0-2126 GCA_038208205.1 Gemmatimonadales bacterium
CGAGCGACGGCACCGCATCGGCGCGGTCGGGACCGATGATTTCGGCGATACGGTGACGGTGGGGGAAGCACCCCGGCGCATCGTCTCGCTCAACCCGACGACCACCGAGCTACTCTACGCCATCGGTGCCGGCAGCCGACTGGTCGGGCGGACGTCATACGACATCCTTCCGCCCGCGGTCAATGCAGTGCCCGATCTCGGGCCCGGATTACGCCCGAATGTGGAGGCGGTGCTCGCGGCGCGACCCGATCTCGTGATCCTCTACGCGAGCGAGGACAACCGCGACGCGGCGCGCCGACTGCGCGCCGCTGGTATCCGCACCGTCGCCTACCGCGTCGACCGCATCGAGGACTTCAATCGCGTCACCACCGCTCTCGGCATCCTCACCGGCGACACGGCCGCCGCGCGCGCGACAGTCGACAGTGTCGGTGCCACGTTGGTCCGCGTCATGGCGCAGACCGCGGCCTTGAAGCACCCCAGCGTGTTCTGGATTCTCTGGGAGAGCCCGCTCCTCTCCGTCGGCAGTGGCAGCTTTCTCGACGAGATGCTTCGGGTCGCGGGTGCGCGTAACGTGTACGGGGAGCTTCGGGCGCCTTCCCCCGCGGTCAGTCTCGAGGACCTGCTCCGCCGCGATCCCGATGTCGTGCTGGCATCGACGGCCACGCGGGCCCGGTTGCTCGCCGATCCGAGATGGCAGAGGTTGCGCGCGGTTCGCGAGGGTCGCGTCATCGTGTTCGACACGACGATCGTGAACGGTCCCTCGGCGCGCGTTGGCGCGAGTGCGGCCGGACTTGCGCGCTTGTTGCACCCCGGCGTGGCACTGCAGTGAGCGTGCTCCGATGGCTGCTGCTCGCGCTGGTGCTCCTGGCGATGATCGCTGCCGGCGTCGCCATCGGCACGCTCCATCTTGGCCTCGGCGACGTCTGGCGCGGGTTCCTCGGTACCGCCGGTCCGACGCCGGTCGCAGTCGTGCGAGAGCTGCGGCTGCCGCGCGTGCTGCTGGCCGCGCTCGTGGGGGCCGGACTCGGCGGTGCCGGCGCTGCGCTCCAGGGGGCGACGCGGAACGCGCTCGCCGAGCCGTATCTGCTCGGCGTCTCCGGCGGCGCCGCTGTCGGCGCGGTGCTGGCCGTTGCGCTGCACGCGCCCGCTGCGGTGGTACCGCTCGCGGGCTTCGCCGGTGCGCTCGCCGCCGTGGCGCTGACACTCGTCGTCGCGCGCGCCAGTGGCGGCCGAGGGGACGCGCGCGTCGTCCTCATGGCCGGTGTCGTGGTCGGCGCGTTCGCCAACGCCGCCATCATGGTGGCCGTTGCGCAGGCCGACGCGAGCACGGTGCGCGGTGCCCTCTGGTGGATGATGGGATCGGCGGCCGACGCCGGCTGGTCGGCGGTCCGTGCGCTCGCGCTGTACGTGGCGGTCGGACTTGCGGCGCTCCTGCTGCTCGCGCGCGCCATCGACGTGCTCGCACTCGGTGAGGACACCGCGGCGGGGATGGGAGTGGACGTCGGGCACATCTCGCTCGGCGTCTACGTCGCGGGCGCCTTGCTCGCGGCGGGGACTGTCGCCGCCGCGGGACTGGTCGGCTTCGTCGGTCTGCTCGTGCCGCACCTTGCCCGACGTGCCGGTGCGCGCACGCATCGGGCGATCATCGGCGCCGCGGCGCTCGCTGGTGCGGCGCTCGTCGTGGGTGCGGACCTCGTGGCCCGAGTGGCGCTGCCACCGGCCGAGCTGCCGCTGGGCGCCGTCACGGCGCTGCTGGGAGTGCCCTTCTTCCTTGCGCGACTGCGCCGGCTCTCGTGATCGGCTTTCACGATCTGGTGGTGTGGTATCCGAAGCGGGAGCGCGCGGCATTGGACGGCGTCACGTTGGAGGCGCGGCGCGGGCGACTCACGGCGGTCGTGGGGCCGAACGGCAGCGGCAAGAGCACTCTGGTACGCGCGCTCCTGGGGCGAGTCCCGGTCGCGCGCGGCGACGTGCGCATTGACGGTACGGCGGTGGCTGGCGCGAGCCGGCGTACCCTGGCCCGGCGAGTCGCGGTCGTCACCCAGCGGGAGGAGCCCTCGTTCCCCCTGCGTGTCGACGAGTACGTGGCGCTCGGCCGCTATCCCCACCTTGGCCTGTGGCGCTCC
>JBBQYZ010000734.1:0-2121 GCA_038208205.1 Gemmatimonadales bacterium
GCTATAATGAAGAGGGCCGGTGAGAAATCGCCCTGCCCGAAGGTATCTTCAGTGGACGATCTCCCACATTCCCGCCGTTTTGACCGGCGTCCCATCGGCGCCTGAGGCCTAGCATGACGACGACCATCCGCACCGCGCCCGCCGCCGGCGCCGACAGCTTCGTTCCGCGCCACGTCGGGCCGAGCGAGGCCGAAATTCACGAGATGCTGGCGGTCGTGGGCTACGCGACCCTCGACGAACTGATCGACGCGACCATTCCGGCGGCGATCCGCCTTCGCCGCCCGCTGAACATTCACCGTGGGCGAAGCGAGCACGATGCGCTGGCGGCCCTGCGCGCGATCGCCCGGAAGAACCGCGTCTTCCGCTCGTACCTGGGCTACGGCTACAGCGACACGCTGACGCCGCCGGTGATCCAGCGGAACATCCTGGAGAATCCGGGCTGGTACACGGCGTACACGCCGTACCAGGCCGAGATCGCGCAGGGACGGCTCGAGGCGCTGCTCAACTTCCAGACGATGATCGTCGATCTGACCGGGCTGCAGATCGCCAACGCGTCGTTGCTCGACGAGGGCACCGCCGCGGCGGAGGCGATGTTCATGGCCTCGCAGGCGCGAGGGCAGGCATCGAAGAACACGTTCTTCGTGGATGCGCGCTGTCATCCGCAGACGATCGACGTGGTGCGGACGCGCGCTCGGGCACGCGGGATCACGACTGTGGTGGGCGACGCGGCGACGACGCAGTTCGGCGACGAGATCTTCGGTGTGCTGCTGTCGTATCCGACGACGGACGGCGCCGTGCTCGACTACCGTGAAACCTGTGAACGCGTGCACGCGGCCAAGGGACTCGTCGTGGTGGCGGCCGACCTGATGAGCCTCGTGCTGCTCACCCCGCCGGGCGAGTGGGGGGCGGACGTCTGCGTCGGCAACTCGCAGCGCTTCGGGGTGCCCCTGGGCTATGGAGGGCCGCACGCTGCCTTCCTCGCCACCAGGGACGAGTTCAAACGCATGCTGCCTGGCCGGATCATCGGTGTGAGCCGGGACGCGAGCGGGCGTCCGGCGCTCCGCATGGCGCTGCAGACGCGCGAGCAGCACATCCGCCGCGAGAAGGCGACCAGCAACGTCTGCACGGCCCAGGTCCTGCTCGCCGTGATGGCGGGGATGTACGCGGTCTGGCATGGTCCCGAGGGGCTGACGTCGATCGCGCGGCGCATCCATCGCCACGCCGCCATCCTCGCGGCGGGTCTGGAGCAGCTCGGGCACTCCATCGCCAGCGATGACTACTTCGACACGCTGTGTGTGGAGCTCTCGGGGCAGACGGCCGACGCGGTGATCGCCGCCGCCGCCGCGCGCGAGATCAACCTGCGAAAGGCGAGCGACCGGCGTGTCATCGTGGCGCTCGACGAGACGGTGGTGGAGGACGACGTGCAGACCCTGCTGTCGCTCTTCGCGATGGGCGAGCCAGCGCCGGAGACGGATGGACTGGCAGTCGACGTCGACGACCGGTTCGACGAGCGATTCGCGCGCACGAGCCTGTTCCTCACGCACCCGGTGTTCAACACGCACCACTCCGAGACGGAGATGCTGCGCTACATGCGCGGCCTCGAGTCGAAGGATCTGTCGCTCACGCACTCGATGATCCCGCTGGGCAGCTGCACCATGAAGCTCAACGCCACGGCCGAGATGTTCCCGGTGAGCTGGCCAGAGTTCTCGAAGCTGCATCCGTTCGCGCCAGTCGAGCAGACGCAGGGCTACCAGGAGCTGTTCCGCAACCTGGAGGGGGCGCTGGCGGAGATCACCGGCTTCCATGCCGTGTCGCTGCAGCCCAATGCCGGCTCGCAGGGCGAGTACGCGGGATTGCTCACGATCGCGGCGTACCACCAGTCGCGGGGTGACGCGCACCGGACGGTGTGCCTGATTCCGCAGAGCGCGCACGGCACCAACCCGGCAAGCGCGGTGATGGCGGGGATGACCGTCGTCGTCACGAAGACCGACGAGCGCGGCAACATCGACGTCGCCGACCTGCGCGCGAAGGCCGAGGCGAACCGGGACACGCTCGCCGCGTTGATGGTGACCTATCCGAGCACGCACGGAGTGTTCGAGGAGCGCATCAGGGAGATCTGCG
>JBBQYZ010000735.1:0-2108 GCA_038208205.1 Gemmatimonadales bacterium
TCGAGATCCGGGAGAAAGTGCCGGGGCGATACCTCGTCGGCGCCGCCGGGGCGCTCTCGATCGTGCTGGGCGCCCTGCTCACGATTCGCACGGATAGTTGGATCTCGCTTACCCTGCTGCGCATCGGCGTGCCGTTTCGCGAGAGCGATCCGTACTTCGAGAGCGACCTCGGATTCTTCGTCTACTGGCTTCCGTTCGAGAGCGCACTCTTCGTGTGGTCGCTGATCGCCGTTCTTCTCGTCACGGCGGTGGTCATCTTTCTGTACGCCCTCACTCCCAGCCTCCGCTGGGAGCGCGGCACGCTCTACATGTCGAATTACGCCCGGCGTCATCTGGCGGTGCTCGCGTCGATTCTCCTGCTCGTGCTCGCATGGAGCTACCGGCTCGACGCCTTCAAGGTGCTGATCAGCGGCAGCGGCACGCAGGGCACGTTCACCTATGCCGATCACCGCGCCACGATTCCCGTCGACATCGGCTTTTCCATCCTGACCGCGGGCGCGGCGGTCGCGGTGCTCTGGTTCGGCTGGACGGGCCAGGTACGGGTGGCCTTTGGCATCGTCTCGAGTGTTCTCGTCCTCGCGATCGTCCTCCACAGCCTCGCCCCGTCGTTAGCCCGCCGATTCGCGGTGGTCGGCGATCCCGACGTGCGCGAGCGTCCATACTTGAGGTTGCAGGCCGAGTATGCCCGGCGCGCGTACGCCGTGGATCGCCTCACTTCCGCCGACTCCGCGTTCGCCTTCACGTCGCTGCGCGAGGCCGTGCCGTCGGTGTCGGTCTGGGATGCCGTCGCGCTTCGCCGATCGATCACGCGGCTGCGCAGCCTGGAGGCGGTAACGCGCAGTGTCGGCTGGTCAGGGACGGCATCGGGACTACAGGCCGTCATCACCGAGCGACCACTGTCGCCAAACGACGCGGACGCGGGCATGGCGCCGTGGACCGCGGTTCGAGTACTGGCTGGCGCCGCCGATGACCGCGGCGATCCGATACGCGTGCCTCCTCCCACGGGCGACTCCAGCGACGACGAACTGCTCGATAGTGTGCTGGTCTATAACGGCGCCACGGGCTACGCGGTCGTTTCCGATTCCGCGGGACGCCTCGCAGCGCCCGACCTCGGCAGCGAAGCGTCGCGGATTGCGCACGCCTGGAGTCTGCAGAATTTTCGCCTGCTCTTCGGCGATCTGCCGCGGCCGGATCCTCATATCATGACCGAGCGCGACGTACGCGAGCGCATGCGTGCGCTTGCGCCCTTCTTCGCTCAGGGGAGTAGCGTTGCCCCGCTGTTGACGGCGGACACGTTGTATTGGGTCATCGATCTGTACGCCGCGAGCGCGCTGTACCCGCTGAGCCACCGGATCGAGATGGGCGGCGACGAGTACAGTTACGTCCAGCACGCAGCCACCGGACTGGTGAACGCGCGGACCGGGCGCATCATGATGGTGGCCGACTCCGTTCGCGACCCGGTCGCGGAGAGCTGGGTGCGGGCGTTTCCATCCCTCTTCGCTCACGCGGCCCGCGTTCCCGGCCGCGTCCTGGAGGCGTTCCCACCGGCCGTGGACCTTGCGCGGGCGCAGGCGTCGGTGCTCGCACGGTACGGTCTGCGCGGCGACACTCCCCGGTACGGACACATCGCCGTCGCCGATGGCGCCGATACAATTCTGTCGAACGGTGGGGAGGTGCCATTCGCCGTGCCGCGGCGGCCGGCGACACTGGCGTGGAGCATGCCCGTGCTCGACGACGCGGACCGCGTGCTCGGCGCCGTCATGGCTGTTGGCGGGCGGGAACACCGCACCTATTGGATGCCCAACGCGCGCGAGGGCCCGCGCTGGCCGGTCGTGCTGGACATGTTGCGGCGCGCTGCCGACAGCGCGAGCACGCTTCCGCGTGATACGAGAGCGGTTCGCGGGCAGGTTCGCGCGGTGCCGGTGGGTGGGTCGCTGGCGTTCGTGCAGCCCGCGTACGCCTGGAAGAGCGACGGCCCGCCGGCGCTCGCGCACGTGGCGATCCTCACCGGCGACACGCTCTCGACCGGACGAACCATGGGGGACGCCGCGGGTCTCGCTGCGGCTACTGGCGGCGAGCGCCAGCGGCCGCTCTCGGCGCAGGATTTC
>JBBQYZ010000736.1:0-2104 GCA_038208205.1 Gemmatimonadales bacterium
GAGCCACTCGCCGCGTGTACGCATCACCGCGGCTGCTCCCCCCTCGACGACCACGCGACTCTCCAACTCGTCTCGTTGCCACGTGGCGACCGTCGCGGCGACTCGTTCGGTCTCGCCCGCTGCCAGCCCAAGGACGCGTAGCACCGCTGCTCGGTGATGTACGTAGTTCGTGTGCAGCCGGATCCAACCGTCAGCCGTTTGATAGTCGCCTGCGATGGGATCCCACAATGGTGGAAGCACCCACCCCTCGGGAGCGAAGAGGCTTTCGCAGCGGAACGCAGCGCAGGCTTGTCGGGTTGTTACCTCGACTCGCTCGACGTCTTGATCGTTTCGTGCGGCATGTAACTCCGCGGCGGCAAGGGTGGCGACGCCAACGGCCGCCGTGGCAAGCCCAGTCACCTCGAACACGGACGGGAGTACCCGTCGATGGCCAACCAACTCCAACCGGTCATGCGCAGCCGAGTCGCCACCAAGCAACGACCACAGACAGCTAGCGATCTCCCGCACACGCCGAGCGTACGCCCTGGCGCTCCGCACGTAGTTTCGTTACCCACAGACTGCCCGTGCGGGACACCGGTGCACCAGCGCAGATCGGCAGCTATGTGCTGGTATCGCGGCGAGGGCCGCAGTCGCGCTGCTTCGCGACCGAGGCGATCTATTCGGGGGGCGTGACGCTAAAGATCTTCATCGGTGGCGGCCGCTCGGCCGTACGCGGTTTGAGTCGGCAGCGAGGAGCCGGTCTTGGCGGCGACCCGGCGTCCCCGGATGTGGGAATGTGGCCTTGCAGGCCAGATTTTTCGGGCCCGCGATGGAGGTCGACATGGAAACGGCAGACGAGGTCCGAACGCATTTGAACAAACTGCACGAGGCGGTTTGGGAACTGGCGGCGATCGCTTTGGCACTGCGCGACCCGCTCGCCGCGGACCCCGAGCAGCTGCGTGCGGCCGAGACCGTCCTCGTCGAGGCGGGTCTGATGGTGTCGAATGCCGACGGTCCACGACCTGGCTTAGGTCTCGCCGACGCAGTCGGTGGAATGGAAGCGAGTTTGGCGGCACAAGCAGCCACCGGAATCCTGCAAACGGCGGCGTTGCTGTCGGGGGCGAGTGCCTGGACGAGTCAGGACGACGAGGCCATTCTGGCCCAAGGCCGCGCCAGCGCCCAAGGGGCTCCGGCGTTCAAGTTGTTCGGTCTCCCCATGATGCAGGGACTCGCCGAGCTTCTCGAGGGTGCCTCACCGGTGATGCTCGACGTGGGTGTCGGAGTCGCTGCGCTCGCCGTCGCGTACTGCCAGGTCTTTCCCGGACTACGCGTTGTCGGGCTCGACGTCTTCCCCCGAGCGTTGGAACTCGGTCGCCGCACCATCGACGAGGCCGGCATGGCGGATCGGATCGAGCTTCGTGAACAAGACGTTGCGGTGCTCGATGAAACGGAGATGTACTGCCTCGGATGGCTTCCTGCCCCGTTCGTCCCTCGCGCGGCTATCGACGCCGGACTGCCGCGCATGGTCGCGGCACTGGTTCCGGGCGGGTGGATCATGATCGGTCACGGCAAGTTCGGCGCGCAAGGCCTGTCCAGTGCGCTGACGCGTTTTCAGACCGTCGCCTTCGGTGGGACCGCCATAGACAACGACGAAGCGCAGGACCTGCTTCGCAGCGTCAGCCTCGAGTCAGTGACCAGCGTGCCCACCCCCGAAGGCGCTCCGGGCATCACGGTCGGCCGGCGGCCCGCCCACGCCTGAAGGGGCAAGGACGAAAGGGACTCGACACCCGCCCCGAGTGCCCGATCTGGTACGCGACGCCGCGGCCCACACCTCACCGCTGAAGCATCTCGCGGGCCGCGGCGACGTGCGACTACGACATCGAGATGATCGTGCGGATGCCGCGGCCTGCGCGGAGGTCGTCGATGCCATCGTTGATCTCGTCGAGTGGACGCCGGAACGACACCATCGACTCGAGGTCGAGTGCGCCGCGGCGCCACAGCGACAGCAACGCCGGGATGTTGCGCGCCGGGTTGCCGGTGCCGTACAGCGTGCCTACGAGCTTCTTCTCGGTGACCACTGCCAGCACCGCCGGTGAGATCGTGAGGTTCTGATCGGCGGCGGGTG